>NZ_VMLO01000029.1:111766-130719 GCF_013276735.1 Streptococcus sp. 1559 | reverse complement strand
ATTTTCATCTTGGTATTGGTGCTTGGCTCCCACGTCATCCAGTAAGCTAGAGCGGCATCCGCATGCTTCTTGGGTAGCAAGTCATAGCGACTAATGTTGAAGTGGTCTTTAAAGTCAATCTCAGCTTGTCTAAATACCGACTGAGCAAAAATCTTATCCGCATAAGCTGGGCTATCAATGCCACCCAGGCAAGCCACAACCCTAGCCTTACGCTTCTTCAGGAGCGATTGAGCATAGCTTGGATGAATCGGTTGCTCACTCTTGAGGTAGTCGATATCTTCCAACATGCTAGTCTGTTGCTCACGCAATTTCTTCTGGCCAGTGAAGAGAGCGATAAAAGCATCCTCGTCCAAGTCCTCACGGATAAAACCGCCCTGCTTACGAATAGCTGGCAAGACCTCTGATGTCACCCAGCGCTTGAACTCCTTAGCTTGAGGCAACTTGCTGGATAGGATGAGAGAGTAGAGACCAGATTCGTTGATGATCAACATATCCTGTGTTCCACCACTAGTAGGGATGCCCTGTTTTAGGGCGTCCTCTTCATCAACGTGAAGAGCAATCGCATTTCTAGCCTTGCTATATCCTAGGATGTCTGCAACATCTTTCCCAACGAACCACGGCTCGTCATCAATTGTCAAAGTACGGACTTCCTGCCCGTGAAAATTAAAAATTTCGTTCATAAAGTTCCTTTCTAAATTCGGTATTTGGTAGTAAATTTTTTGATAGGTTGCTCATATCTCTTTCCTTCCTATTCTTCTCCCCTTTTTGCTATAATAAAAGCAGAAAGGGGGTGATGTAATGAATAATGAACAAAATCCATTCGATGTGATGGTTGACTTAGGGCAAGACAAGATTAAATTACTCATTGCGACATTATCTGATAATCACGAAAAAGTAGATGATGTCACTTTTCAAGTAATTGATACTGTCAATGTACTACTCGATCAACAAGCGGACATGCTTGACGAGCAATGGCGACGTGGCTCTAAGTAATTAAAGCAGGTCCTTGAGAAATTTTTCAAATTCCTTACGCTGAGACTCAGCAAGCTCTGCTCTTTCAATAGCTTGCTGAGTCATCAGTGTTTTAAGACTACTACTTAATTTTTTTCTATCGATGTAACTATTTTTAAATTCCTTATTTGCCATATCTCTTTCCTTTCTATTTTTCTCTCCTTTTTGCTATAATAAAAGCAGAAAGGAAGTGATCTAATGCCACAAATCACCAATGATAATGTCCAGATTTGGACACTCTATATCACAGTAATAATTGCAGTTATCGGTTTTGTTTTTAATACCATTTCACTCTGGCAAACAAAGAAAGCTACAGAGGATATGGCAAAGCCTTATATTAATGTTTATGTAGATGTCTATGCAGTTAAAAATCAACAACGTACCTTTGTTTTTAAAAACTTTGGCCAAACTCCAGCATATATAGATAATATTCAGATAGATGGCGAATTGGATCCATTGAATTCTGTACACCGCTTCAACTCACTTATCGGAAATATGATTGCCCCAGGACAAAAATTTACATCATCAATAGACCCAGATTATAAAGGTCGAATTACACTGACAATTACTTACTCCGATAGCAAGAAACACAAATATATAGACAAGTTTGTACTTGATGCTACATTGGCATCTGCAATGTTCTACACTGTAAACGAGAGCAATAAAAGCGATTCTCCAGCTACAGCTATCAGACAATCGACCATGGCTCTATTACGCGATCTACGATAGAACCATCTCCGAGCGATTTTACAGTTCAAACATCACGTAAGAATTCAATTTTTATCTCAACAGTTTCATCGTCAAGTGTATTGGCGATGATTTTATTTTTTGCGTCAATCGCTTCGTTCAAGTCTTTACAAGTTAATTCATAAAATACATTTACATTTGCATTCATCTCTTCCCCTCCTACTCCAGCACCTTACTGCCGACTACCAACCGTTTAACGACAACGTCCATCTCCTTAAATTCAGCATTCTCTGCACAGTAGCGGACACTCTCGCTGATGATGTGACAAATAGATACGCCGTACTCGTTCGCCAGCTCCGTAGCAATCTCCCAAGCATCTCTGTCAATCCGTGTTACTTTTTGCGCTGCGTTGTTCATACTATTTCCTCCTACAACATATCTTCTACCCTACACCCTAGCGCCTTGGCGATGACCACCGCCTGCGACAGCGTCACTGCCTTCAGGTCGTTCTCGATCCGTGACAAGGTCGTGTAGTCTATCAAGGTTCGCTTGGCAAGCTCACGCAAGCCCAGCTTTTGAGCCGTTCTCAGCTCCCTCATTTTCGCTCCATACATCGACTTCTTCCTTTCTACTAATAGGTCTTTTCAAAACTGTTGGTACTTGTCAACAGTTTTGATAGAATTATTCTATCGATTTTGAAAAAGTTTGACCTTTTTGACTTTTGTTAGATGTACATGAGAATTTCTCAAGTTGTTTTTTTAAAATTAAGCTCCTAGTAAATCTTTGGAGCTTACGCCATATTTCTCATAAATTTTTAAAAGATGTTTTGGCTTAATTTTATAAATATCTTTTTCCCATGATCCAACTGTTTGTGCGCTGACGCCTATACTTGCGCCAAATGCCTCTTGAGATAATTTCCCATTCTTTGCACGAATTTCTGCTATTGTTATTGTTGGTTTAGGCAACTTAGTACCTCCTTTCTAGCAGTCACTAAAAGAACCAATGCCAGATAAATAATGCCCAGATAAGTGCAACAACCAACCAACCAAGCCTATATTTCCAGCGTCCTATTTTTTTATCTTCTGCTTTCATTTTTCTAAAAGACATGCTATAATCGTATTATCAAATAGGGTTTTGGGGCTTACGCCCCTCCCCCTCTCCCTTAGTCTTTAACTAGAGCTAAGAGATATTTGATAATCTCAACTATTGCTGGTATCAATGCTGAGATGATGATTGCCTTGGACTCATTGCTCCAAGGCTTTTTATGTCGCCTGGATTTCTTTGTCCGCTTCATCTTACGACTTAGCATGTCTTTCCTCCTTGTTTTATTTAGTTGATTACCTCAACCATGATTTAATTATACTTGATTTTTTCTCAAGTGTCAATAGTTTACTTGAGTTTTTTTCAATTTTTTTGATTTTTTCTATACTGTACTTGATAATTTCTCAAATATATTATAGAATATAGTTGAGAAAAAGAGGTAAAACAAATGGAAAACATACAAGAAATATCTTATAGAATTAGAGAATTACGTTTAGCAAATAATTTAGAACAAACAGAAGTAGCTGATTACTTAGGGTATAAATCAGATACAACGGTCTCGAAATGGGAAAATGGAAAAAATTTGCCAACTGGTGCTAAATTAGTGAAATTAGCAAAACTTTTCAACACAACAACAGATTATATTCTACACGGTAAAGATATAAATACCACAGCGTCCCCAGATTTGCTCACACAGCAGATAACGGACAAGGTGGTACAATTAACCCCAGATAATAAAAAAATCGTGCTACGGACTTCTGAGGAGCTTCTGAAGAGTCAAGACGCAAACGGCGAGATGTACACAGAGCAAAACGAAGAAGAAACGAAGAAAAACGAAGTATCGGAAGTTATCAGCTTGTATCAAGTTGAGGTTGTATCTGAGACGGCAGCAGCTTCTGGATTTAACTATGGATTCGGTTACGACGATACAGATAGAGAGACTATAGAGGTTGACGAGCAACCACCACGCCACGATATTGCGACTAAGGTAAGCGGAGACTCCATGCAACCTGACTACCAAGACGGAGACATTCTCTATTTAGTAGACAAAGGACTGACCACCTACAACGGAGATTTGGCAGTTATCGCATACGGAGACCGTTCTTACTTCAAAAAGATCTATACCGAAAACGGACGCTTACGCCTCGTATCACTCAATGACAAGTACGAAGACATCATCCTAGACTTCCCACCAGCCGAAGACACACACATCAAGATCTATGCAGTAGTCGGGGTGTATAGAGGAGGTGCTACCTATTGAGTCGTCAACCAAAATGGAATAATAGAAAACTTATCAATCACCTAGCTTCTAAAGATGTTACCTTCAATAACATTTCTATAGGTCAAGCAATAACTTTCTTTGATAAGAATAACTACTACTACAAACTCGCTGCCTTTAGGAAAAACTTTAAAAAGAAAGATGGTAAATATGTGGATTTAGATTTCTCGTATTTACAGGATCTTGCATCTCTTGATATGAAAATCAGAGCTATACTTTTAAACATAGCAATCGATGTGGAACATTTTATTAAGGTTGAACTTTCTCGCCAAATAAACAATAATCCGCAAGAAGATGGATATAGCATTCTGACTGAGTTCAAAAACTCGCAATACAATAAATATTACGAGTTTACAAAGAAGAAATTCAGAGAGTCACGTTATCAAAACGCTATGTTTAATAAAAGAAAACATGATTATCCATATTGGGCATTGCTAGAACATATGGACTATGGTTGTCTCATCAAATTCGTAACATTCTACTACCAAAAACACGGATGTAAATCATTAAAAAAAGCTTCAGAATTAGGTGATGGAGCTAGACATATAAGAAATGCCTGTGCCCATAATAGCGTTTTACTACTTAATGTGTTTGAAAAGAATGATAAATTATCAAACGTTAACGCTGTTATTACTACTTTTGCAAAACAAGTCGATGTAATCAAATACAAAAACTATAAGAAAGTAAACGATTTAATTTCACTTCTAGTATTGACTAAAGCTTATTGCTCTCCTGCAGTACTAGACTACCAAAAACAAGCTATAGACAATTTTATAGTGCGCTGCCAGAGGAATCAATCAGCTTATGCTAAAAATGTGGAATTAACAAAAATGATGGTTGTATTCAAAAAAATCGTTGACATCTTATAAATAATTTGATACTATGGATATAGTGTAAGACTGATTTAGTTCAGCGCCCTATAATAAATGCGTGCATTTACAAGGGAATCCATACCATAGAAAAAGTCGACTAGTTCCTAGCCGGCTTTTACTGTTTTTAGAAAATATATTCTACAAAGGCAGTAAGTGTTTCCATTTTGGAAACAACTCAAAAAAATCCCCACACTCGCCATCGCCAAACTTTGAGTGTGAGGATTTAACTTTCCATCAAGCAAGCAATGGAAAGGATGATAAAAAAATACAACTATAGTTTATCATAAGTTCTACACCTTTTCAACTATGCGGGCAAGCAATCGAAAAGAAAGGACTTTTTATGATAAAAAAATACATTACAAAAAAAGGAGAGACTAGATATCTCTTTCAAACATATCTGGGCATAGACCCTGCTACTGGAAAAGAAAAACGCACAACACGACGTGGTTTTAAAACCATAAAGGAGGCAAAGGCTGCCGAACGTGACCTTCTCTTAGACGTTGAAGAAAATGGTTTTTCAAACAATGAAGATTTCCAGAACCCTACTTTCGCTGAAGTCGCTGAGTTATGGCTTGATAGCTATAAAAGCACTGTAAAACCAACAACATATCAGAACGTTAAGAAAAAACTTGATGTTATGATTGACTTGTATTTTACAGATATGAAGATCCAGCAGATCAGTGTTGCTTATTGTCAGAAGGTTGCTATCAAGTTAAGTAATCGCTATATCCTCTATGCCAATTACTACTCTGTCATCAGCCGTATTTTCAAATATGCCACTTCTATTGACATCATTAAGTCAAATCCCTTAGACAAGATTATCAAGCCTAAAAACAGGCCCTTAAAGGCCAAGGAGAACTACTATACAAAGCAGGAGCTAACGGAGTTTCTTAAAGTTTGCAGAGTAGATTGTAAGCCTGTAGAGTATACCTTTTATCACTTACTAGCTTTTACTGGTTTGAGATGTGGTGAGGCTCTTGGGCTTATGTGGTCAGATGTTGACTTTGAAAATAAACGATTAAGCATTTCTCGGACAGCTGTCGTTGTTAATAAAAAACAAACTGTTCAGGACCCTAAAACCAAAAAGAGTAAGAGAGTGATCACCTTAGATGATGAAACTCTAAATGTATTGAAACTCTGGAAGCGTCAGCAAATAAAAGAATATTTCCAGGCTGGTGTGCCTTACAAACGTGAATCGAATTATATATTTACGAATGATATGGGAGGATGGCTTTTGGCTGCAACTATGAAAGTGAAGCTTAGAAGATTCTTTTGTAAACACAATGAGCTTAAAAAAATTACACCTCATGGCTTTAGACATACACACGCTTCTCTCCTATTTGAAGCTGGTGTTACAGCGAAAATCATTTCAGATAGACTCGGTCACAATAATGTTCAAATCACCCTTGATATGTATACCCACATCAATGATAATCAACGTGTTGAAGTCGTTAATCAACTCATGGATTTCATCCGCTCCAGCTAAAAGTCATGCCGTATTCAATATCGTATTCACTTTTGGTTAACACACTAGAAACCTACTGATTTCAAACGATTAGCAAGCTATGTACTATTTATGGTATAATCCGCTTTCAACGATAAAGAAAAGGTAAGAAAAATGAAACATTTAGAAATTGAATTGAAAACACTATTGAAAAAAGATGAGTATGATCGTCTAAAAGACCAGTTCACAGGTGTCACTCCTGTTCTTCAAAAAAATTACTACATCGACACACCTGATTTTGAGCTGCGAGAAAAGAAAGTTGCTATGCGCATTCGAACTTTTGAAGACTGGGCAGAATTGACACTCAAAGTCCCGCAGAGTGTTGGAAACATGGAATACAACCAAAAATTGCAACTAAAAGATGCTGAAAACTATCTGAGCAAGAAAGAATTTCCTCAAGGGATAGTATTGGATGAATTGGCGAAACATGGTATCCAAACTAGTGAATGGCAGGTTCTTGGTTGTCTAACAACGCTTCGCTATGAAATGCAAACAGCTATTGGCCTCATGGCACTGGATGAAAGTCAGTACTTTGATATGACAGATTATGAATTAGAGCTTGAAGTGGAAAATCATGAGCAAGGCAAACAGGATTTCCAGCAATTTTTAGAGGAAAATCAGATTTCCTATCAAAAAGCTCCTTCAAAATTGGTTCGATTTGTCAAAAGCATGAAAAATAGCTGAAATAATCTCCATTTTTTGGTAAAATAGAAAAGATAAAAATACACAGGTTCTAGTTCATATATGTAAGATAAATATCACTAGGATTTAAAAAGTTTACAGAGGACGGTCTATAATGTCAGATAGAAAAAACATGAAACTTTTCGCACTCAACTCTAACCAAGAGATTGCACAGAAAATTGCTGAAGCTGTTGGTGTCCCACTTGGAAAACTATCGTCACGTCAATTTTCAGACGGAGAAATCCAAGTGAATATCGAAGAAAGTGTCCGTGGTTATGATGTTTACATCATCCAATCAACAAGTTTCCCTGTCAACAACCACCTAATGGAATTGTTGATCATGGTCGACGCTTGTGTGCGTGCAAGTGCCCACAGTATCAACGTTGTCCTTCCATATTTTGGCTATGCACGTCAAGACCGCATTGCTTGTCCTCGTGAGCCACTTACAGCAAAACTAGTTGCCAATATGCTGGTTAAGGCTGGGGTTGATCGTATCCTGACTCTTGATTTGCATGCCGTTCAGGTTCAAGGTTTCTTTGATATTCCAGTGGATAATCTTTTCACTGTCCCCCTATTTGCAAAACATTACTGCGATAAGGGACTACTCGGTTCAGATGTTGTTGTCGTTAGCCCTAAAAATTCAGGTGTCAAACGTGCGCGTAGCTTGGCTGAATATCTTGACGCTCCTATCGCCATTATCGACTATCCTCAAGACGATGCAACTCGCAACGAAGGTTATATCATTGGTGATGTTGAAGGTAAGAAAGCTATCTTGATTGATGATATTTTAAATACAGGACGTACCTTCTCTGAAGCTGCTAAAATCGTTGAACGTGAAGGAGCTACAGAAATTTATGCTGTTTCTAGCCACGGCCTCTTCGTCGAAGGAGCTGCTGAACTTCTTGACAATACTAATATTAAAGAAATTCTTGTGACTGATTCAGTAGCAACAAAAGAAAAAACTCCTAAAAACGTATGCTACATCACTGCTAGTGAGTTAATTGGTGATGCTATCGTCCGTATCCACGAAAGAAAACCAGTCAGCCCACTCTTTGCCTACAACAAAAAGAAATAAGGTGATTCTTTGATTTATTTGGACAATGCTGCAACGACTCCTATGTCAGCAGTTGCTATTTCAGCTATGACCGAGGTTATGCAAGAAACCTATGGAAATCCTTCTAGTATTCATGCTCATGGTCGTCAAGCTGGCAAACTATTGCGAGAAGCCCGTCAGGAGCTAGCTCAGTTACTGGGGACAAAACCTCAACATATCTTTTTCACTTCTGGTGGGACAGAAGGCAACAATACTGCTATCATTGGTTACTGCCTTCGTCACCAAGAACAAAGAAAACATATTATCACAACTGCTATTGAGCACCATGCTGTCCTTGAAACAATTGATTACTTGGTTCAACACTTTGGGTTTGAAGCAACCATTATCCAGCCAGAAAATCAAGAAATCACCGCCCAGCAAATTCAAGAGGCCTTACGTGACGATACGATTTTGGTTTCTACCATGTTTGCCAATAATGAGACTGGAAACCTACTGCCCATTGCTGAAATTGGCCAAATACTCAAGCAACACCCAGCCGCCTATCATGTCGATGCAGTTCAGGCTATTGGTAAAATCCCTATACACCTAGAAGAATTGGGCATTGATTTTCTCACTGCTTCTGCCCACAAGTTCCATGGTCCTAAGGGAATCGGTTTTCTCTACGCATCTAGCATGGATTTTGATTCCTATCTTCATGGCGGAGACCAAGAACAGAAAAAACGAGCCGGAACTGAAAATCTAGCTGCCATCGTGGGTATGGTTGCAGCCCTAAAAGAAGACCTAGAAAAACAGGAAGAACATTTCCAACATGTACAAAATCTAGAAACTGCCTTTCTTGCAGAGCTAGAAGGAATTCAGTATTACGTGAATAGAGGACAACATCATCTCCCTTATGTTCTCAATATTGGATTTCCTGATCAGAAAAATGACCTTTTACTCCTTCGGCTAGATTTGGCTGGAATTTCTATCTCTACTGGCTCAGCCTGTACGGCAGGCATTGTCCAATCCAGCCATGTTCTTGAAGCCATGTACGGGGCAAATTCAGAACGCTTGAAGGAATCCGTTCGTATCAGTTTGTCGCCACAAAATACTGTTGAAGACCTACAAACCCTCGCAAAAACCTTAAAAGAAATTATCGGAGGTTAGCCATATGGCATTTGAAAAAACCATTCAGTTAAAAAATTGTCGTTACGACTACACTCTTAGCCCTTCTGTTAAAAAATTCACCCTCAAAGATAACACCTTTTTTGAGACTAAGGTTGGTAACTATGAATTGACTCGCCTTTTGGAAAAAGTGCCAAACAGCGGTGAAGGCTTCCAACTCAAAATCATCATTAACAAGGAACTTACAGGGGCTAAAATCAATATCACTGACAAGTTTGGTCTTCGTCTAGTTGATATTTTCAAATCAGAAGACCACCACATTCATCAGGAAAAATTCTACTTCCTCATGGATAGCTTGGTAGAACGTGGTGTCTTTACAAAATCAGAAAGATAGGTCCCATATGTTTGAATTGACCTATAAGGACAGCTATCATGTAGAGCGTACACTCAAGTATGAGGATTATGAAGCTCTCATGCTGGCTTTGTCAGGATGTGTGACCCTGCCAGATACACTTTATGTAACTTCTCTGACTTTTAATAGCCAGAAAATTTATCAGGGTCTGGTCGGAGACCTCTACCGTTTTCTATCACATACAGATTTTTTACATCAAAACTAAGATTTTTCTTAGTTTTTTCTTGTTTTTGTTGATTTTTTCACAATGTTTCTATAAAATAGAAGAATAGAAAGGTTGTGATTTTGTGAAAGATAAACAGTTTGCTATTCCAAAAGCTACAGCGAAAAGACTCTCTCTCTACTATCGAATTTTTAAGAGATTTCATGCAGAAAAGATTGAACGTGCCAACTCTAAACAAATTGCAGAGGCTATCGGTATTGATTCAGCGACCGTACGTCGTGATTTTTCCTATTTTGGTGAACTTGGTCGTCGTGGTTTTGGCTATGATGTCAAAAAACTGATGACATTTTTTGCCGATTTGCTCAATGATAACTCTATTACCAATGTCATGCTGGTTGGTATTGGAAATATGGGCCATGCCCTTCTCCACTACCGCTTTCATGAGCGTAACAAGATGAAGATTATCATGGCATTTGACCTGGATGACCATCCTGAAGTCGGTACCCAAACTCCTGACGGGATTCCCATTTACGGAATTTCTCAAATCAAGGATAAAATCAAGGATGCCGATGTCAAGACTGCTATCCTGACCGTTCCCAGTGTTAAGTCACAAGAGGTTGCTAATCTCTTGGTAGATGCTGGTGTGAAAGGAATTCTTAGTTTTTCACCAGTCCATCTGCATTTACCAAAAGATGTGGTCGTTCAGTATGTCGATTTGACAAGTGAACTCCAAACCCTCCTCTACTTCATGCGAAAAGAGGATTAGAAAGCGAAAATCATTTTATGAAAAAACCAGTTATTGGGATAACAGGAAACGAAAAAACTCATCCAGATGATGACATCATGATGAGCTACGCAGCAAAAGGCTTTGTGGAAGGCGTTAAAGACGCTGGAGGGATTCCCATCATCCTACCGATTGGTGATCAAGAAATGGCCTGCCACTATATCAGTATGATTGACAAGCTCATCTTGACAGGTGGGCAAAATGTTGATCCAAAATTCTATGGTGAACCAAAAACCATTGATAGCGATGACTACCACCTTCAAAGAGATATATTCGAACTAGCCCTCATCAAGGAAGCTATCAAACAGAAAAAGCCTATTTTCTCCGTCTGTCGTGGGACTCAGCTTTTTAACGTTGCCATGGGCGGAACTCTGTACCAAGATATCGAAGATCATTGGCAGAATTGTTCTGCCGAGTACACAACTCAACGCTTGGTGACAGAACCTGATACTGTTCTCCGAGAAATCTATGGAGAAATCTCCCATATCAACTCCTTCCATCACCAGAGTATCAAGGATTTAGCACCAAATTTAAAGATTGCGGCTCATGATCCTAAAGATGGTATTATTGAAGCTGTCATGAGTACGGATGATGTTGCCTTTCTCGGTGTCCAATGGCACCCAGAATTTCTATTTGAAAATCGCCCCAAAGATAAAAACCTCTTTGACTATGTTGTTAATGAACTTTAGATTAAATCTGTCTTTTCACGGTAACTAAAGTAACTAGATTGTGAGACAATCAAATGGTCCAAGAGGACAATCCCCATCAGGTCGCAGGCTTCTTTAACAATTTTAGTGACATGATCATCATTTCGGCTAGGCGCTACCGCTCCCGAAGGGTGATTGTGGACCAAGATGAGTGAAGTCGCCATATGCTTGATAGCATAGTGAAGAATCTCTCGCGGCTCAGCGATACTACGAGTTGCAGAACCGATAAAAATGGTCTGTTGATGAATGATTTGATTTTGAGTATTGAGATAGAGCGCCACCAGGTGCTCTTGTTTTTTGTCCCCCAATTCCTGTTGCATCTTCTTGGCCAACTTTTGACTGCTGAGAATACTTTCCATCTCAAGAGTCTCGTGTTTGTGAATACGATGGCCCAGTTCAATCATAGCTTGTAATTCTATGGCCTTAACACGGCCGATACCAGACAGACTCTGCAATTCCTGCAGGGTCATTTTTTTCAAATCCGTTAGGCTTGAAAGATTGCTCAAGACTTTCTGGGCAATTTCAAAAACGCTAGCTTGACGTGTTCCTGTCCTGAGTAAAATAGCTAGCAACTCTTGATTACTGAGCGCTTCAACTCCTTCCTTGGCCAGTCTTTCTCTTGGTAATAGTGAATCTTCTTGGAATGAAATACTGTACATAAAAATCCTCCTCACTTTATTATTCGTGAGAAGGATGAAAAATTAGATTTTTTTCTCAATTGGGGCCACACTAGCCAAAAGTTTTTTCAAACCTACTTCTGGGAAATTGATTTTCAATTCCTGCGTAGCACCGCTACCTGAAACTTCCACAACAGTTCCCTCTCCCCACTTCTTGTGGAGGGCAATGTCACCAATGGACCAATTTGCCTCGCTAGAAGCTGATTTTGCTCCAGCTGTAAATTGACCAAATGGGAGACCGCTTGACTGGATAGATTTTGGGGCAGCACTGCGTTTACGGTCTTGAAGAGCCTGGGCAAGACTCATACCTTGACCGAAGGCAACCCCACCACTGCTATAAGATGCCTTAAAGCTTGTATTTGCTGGACGAGCCAGACCTTGATACTCAAGTAAGTCCGAGCTGATTTCGTTAATAAAACGAGTGGGACGGTTGTAGTTGGTACGACCAAAAAGCAGGCGCGAGTTGGCATTTGTTAGATAGAGGATTTTCTCTGCACGCGTGATACCTACATAGGCTAGACGGCGCTCTTCTTCTAATTCATCTGGATCTTCAGCCGCACGACTAAGTGGAAAGACATTTTCTTCCATCCCAATCAAAAAGACAACTGGAAACTCGAGACCTTTGGCAGCATGCAGGGTCATCAAGGTCACTTCTGATGTCTCCTGACTACCTGAATCTGTGTCCGCAATCAAGGCCAAGTCATTTAAGAAACGACTTAGTTTATCCAAACCAGTTTCTTCTTCTGGCCCATCAGAGGTGTCATCAAAGTTTTTCGTCACAGAAAGGAACTCTTCAATATTTTCAACCCGAGCCTTGCTTTCTAAAGTCGCTTGAGCATTTAGAATATCGACGTAACCTGTTTTTTCTAGGACGGCCTCAACCAACTCAGTAATGCTTAACTGGTCCAGTTGCTCCCGCAAATCCAGAATCATATTGGCAAAATCCCAGATAGATTGGGCTACTTTACCCTTGATACCAGACAACATGATATTGGCTGAAGCATCTAGCATAGACATGTTTTGCATATTTGCAAAGTCACGAATTTTCTCAACAGTACCTGGCCCAATTCCACGTTTTGGTTCGTTGATAATACGCTCAAAACTGATATTGTCACTCAAATTAGCAATAAGATTAAGATAAGCGATAATATCGCGGATTTCCTTACGGCTGTAGAACTTGGTTCCACCAACCATGGTATAAGGAATGTTTGACTTGAGCAGGGCTTCCTCAATAGTACGGGACTGCGCATTAGTCCGATAGAGAACTGCAAAATCCTTGTGAAGGAAGTTTTGACTCCGACCAAGTTCATCGATGGTTTTGGCTACAAATACAGCCTCATCTAGTTCATCATTGGCACGATAGTAAACGATTTGTTCCCCATCAGCATTTTGGGTCCAGAGATTCTTAGGACGGCGGTTTTTGTTGTTTTTAATGACCTCGTTGGCCGCTTGAAGAATAGTCTTCGTAGAGCGATAATTTTCTTCTAACAAAACAACCTTGGCTTGGGGATAATCTTTCTCGAAATCCAAAATATTCTGCATATCAGCACCACGCCAACCGTAGATGGACTGATCCGCATCCCCAACCACACAGATATTTTTAAAGCGTGAAGCCAAGAGTTTGACCAATTGATACTGAGCGTGGTTGGTATCTTGGTACTCATCAACATGGATGTACTGAAACTTCTGCTGATAGTAGGTCAAGACATCAGGATTTTGATCAAAGAGACGCAGGGTCAGCATAATCAAATCATCAAAGTCAACCGACTCCGACTGACGCAGTTCTTTCTGATAAGCTGTATAACACTGGGACACGATTTGCGTATACATATCGCCAGCTTGGGCAGCATAAGCTACATCATCAATCAGATCATTCTTAGCATTGGAAATGGTTCCCAAAATAGTTCGTTCATTCCATTTTTTAGGATCCAAGTTCAACTGCTTGAGAATGCGTTTCATGAGAGTTCGCTGCTCCCCTGGATCTACAATAGTAAAATTGCGATTGTAACCAATATGGTCCGCATCGCGACGCAGAATACGCACACACATGGAGTGAAAGGTCGCAATCAGACAGTCCTGAGTAGCTGGATTAAGGCTATAAGCACGCTCTTTCATCTCACGCGCAGCCTTGTTAGTGAAGGTAATAGCCAAGATATTCCAAGGATTGACCAGCTTTTCATCGATTAAATAAGCGATACGGTGGGTCAAAACTCGGGTCTTTCCAGAGCCAGCCCCCGCCATAATCAACAAGGGACCTTCTGTCGTTTGCACCGCCTCAGCCTGACGGTCATTCATTCCATTTAATAATGCGTTCATCTTCTCTTCCTTACTCTTGAAGTCAATATTTCTATTATATCAGAAATCAGGGAAAATAGAAACTTTACGGGGAGTAGCAAAATATAGCGGATTGAAACTAGAATACTACACTGTAGGTTTCTAAAACACTCGACTTTTTCACTTAATTTTTTCATGAACTAGCTCAATACATCAATATAAAAAAGGTAAATTTAAGATTGGCAATACGAACGTTAAACAGAATTCCATTTCTCTTTTTAAAACCAAAACAACGATATCGTAAAACCTCTACAGGAACAATAGATTGCGACACTAAAATATTCTCCCCTAGTTTTGCTTTACTAATAGTATATAGGAGGAGAGCCCTGAATCCTAGACCCTCTGTTATGATGTGGTTACAAACAGAGTTGGAAAAAATCTTAAAGTCAGAAAAACGCATGATATCAGCCCCTAACACTTGATACAATGCGTTTTATTATGAAAAGATCTACTGGATTTTTTATCAAAATAAACTTCCAGTAGTCTTTTCAATTTTTATTAATAAGTTCCTTCTTCACCTTGGCTAGTCAAGATAACAGGTCCATCTTTCGTAATGACAAATTGGTGTTCATACTGACATGACAATCCACCGTCAATGGTCTTATGCGCCCAACCGGTTTTCATATCTGTATCGATTTCCCAGTCACCTGTATTAATCATTGGTTCAATAGTCAAGACCATTCCTTCACGGAGACGAAGTCCACGACCAGCAATACCATAGTTAGGAACCATTGGTTCTTCGTGCATGGTTGGGCCAACACCATGACCAACCAAATCACGCACTACACCGTAACCACGACTTTCAGCGTATTCTTGAATGGCTGCACCAATATCACCAATACGGTTCCCAATAACAGCTTGCTCAATCCCCTTATACATTGCTTCTTTAGTTACATCCATCAAGTTTTTCACTTCTTCGGACGGTGTACCTACAGCATAAGCCCAACAAGAGTCTGCTAAACCACCAGAATAGCTCTGAGTGTATTTCTTCATTTGCTCAACATTGTTGAAGTTTAATTTTGAGACATTCAAATCAGACTTAGCAATTGGACCTCCCAAAACCATGTCAACCTTGAGCAAATCACCATCTTTCAAGATATAGTGACGAGGGAAAGCATGAGCTACTTCATCATTAAGAGAGCAACAGGTAGCATAAGGATAGTCCATCATGGCACCGTCAACTCCAATCTGAAGCGGAAGGAAATTTTCTTCCTTACAACGACGGCGAACGTATTCTTCAACTTCCCACATATCTACGCCAGGCTTAATCAAATCACGCAAGCCAATATGGATACTTGCTAAAAAATCACCGGCCTTATCCATAGCTTCGATTTCACGAGCTGATTTTAATGTTATCATTTTTTCTCCTAGTTTCTAATTAATTTTAACGGTTACATTTGCTTTTGAAACAATCTGATGACCATGATAAATATCGTAATCAATAATAGCTGACCGTCTAGTATGGTGGATAATGCGTGCTTGAATGCGCAGTGTATCATCTATCTGAACAGCCTGCAAAAAGTAGATGAGCATCTGCTCGATAATGAGATTGCGACCACTATTCACAACTAAATCTTGGGTCATGTGAGTCAGTATCTCCGCTAATACACCATTAGCCAAAACACCGTTTTTCTCAAGCATAAAGGGTTCCACTGTAATGACGACTTCATCATGGTGATAAGCGAGTTTTTGACCAATCTGCTCAGAAAAAGTTGGTAGAGCAGAAACTTGGGAACGACTCATCTTCTCCATGACATCTCGTCGTGTCACAACTCCAAGCAAGGTTTGATTATTCCGAACAACCGGTACCATTTCAAAGTCTTCAGCAATCATCCGTTGACTCACATTGGCAATATTTGTCGATAATCCAACTAAAAATAAACTACGAGACATGACCTTGTCAATTGTGGTACTTGGTGACTTATCACCAGCATCTCTCATGGTTACAATGCCAACAACAACCTGATGTTGATTGATAACAGGAAAACGACTGCTACGATTCTTGCGTACCAAGTACAAATAATCTTTAACGGTGTCTGTCTCTCTCAGAAAACCATACTCATGACTTGGACGATAAAGCTTCTCAACTGTCAAAATATCAGTCTTGATTCGGACATTTGACAAGGCTTTATTGATCATAGTCGCAACAGTGAAAGTGTCATGCTTGCTTCTTAGAACAGGAATCCCTTTTTGATTTGCCAGTTTAAGCACATCATCATGAACATGAAAACCACCTGTAACCAAAACGGCATTTTCATTTTCCAGCGCTAGTAATTGGATACGGGTCCGGTCTCCGACAATCAAGAGTCCCCCATCATGAAGGTAGGATAGGATGTTTTGTTCAGTCATGGCACCGATAGAGAACTTACTAAATTCTCTCTCTAAACCTTCTTTCCCAGCCAGAACCTCAGAAGAAGTCACCTCTGCAATTTCAGCAAACGCTAATCTCTCTATAGCAACTTTCTGGGATTTAACACGAATTGTTCCACTTCTAGGACGGGTCTCCACAATTCCACGGTTTTCAGCTTCTTTAATAGCCCGATAGGCTGTTCCATCACTAACTCCTAGATGATTGGAAATACTACGAACACTGACTCTTTTACCTACTGGTAATTCCTCCAAATAGCTTAGAATTTCCTGATGCTTACTCATTGAACTCTCCTTTTACATACCGAAATTCAAGATAATCCCGCATTTTTCTTGTGTAACGATCACTTCCTTTAAACTGACGAATCAATCGAAATCCAGACTTAAGGGCAACCCGTTGACTTGCTTCATTTTCGAGATGGGTAATAATAGATAATTGTTTTAAATCAAATTCTTCAAAAGAAAGCTGACAAATTTTTCTAACAACCTCTGTCATAAATCCTTGCGACCAAGCATCTTTTCTCAAAAAATAGCCAAGCTCAGCTTCTTTTTTGATTTCATCTAACTTCTCAAATTTAATAGAACCAATCATTTGTTGATTTTTCTGGTCACAAATTGCCCACACTCCCAAAGGGGACTTCATAAAGTAATTGGCAAGTGCATACTGACTTTCTTCCAGACTTGCCTGCGTTGGGAAAATAAATTGAAGATTTTCTGGATTTGAAGCTACCTCGTGGAAGTCCTGATTATCACTAAAAAAGAAAGGACGCAAATACAAGCGATCCGTTTCAAAAAAAGAAAACATTGCTAATTTGGTCCAAATATTCATAAACACCTCTACGGTTTAATACTCAACAAGTCTAATATCCGCTCCTAGATTACGTAATTTTTCGATAATATCAGAATAACCACGTAAGATAAACTCGACATTGATAATTTCAGTTTGTCCCTCGGCCATCAAACCAGCAATAACTAAAGCTGCACCTGCTCTCAGGTCAGTTGCTTTAACACTGGCTCCACGTAAACTACGTCCACCCGTGTACAAAATATGACCATTTGTTGTCGAAATGTTCGCATCCATCTTTACTAGTTCAAAAACATGATTTACACGTTTTTCGTAAATCGTATCGACAATTGTACCACGACCATTCGCTCTTAGTAAAAGTGGGGTAATCGGTTGTTGCAAATCAGTTGCAAAGCTTGGGTAAGGAGCCGTCTTAATATTGATTGCTTTCAAATTAGACTGTTCCTCGACAAAAATGCTGTCTTCAGATACAGTCATTCTCACTCCCATTTCTTCCAACTTAGCAATAAATCCTTCTAGGTGTTCGTAAAGAACATTATTGATACGAATTCCTTTACCAACTGCAGCAGCTAAGGAAATATATGTTCCAGCTTCAATGCGGTCTGGAATCACCTGATGACGTGTCCCATGTAATCTTTCGACACCATCAATAATGATGATATTGGTTCCTGCCCCACGGATATGGGCACCCATATTATTCAAGAGGGTAGCTACATCAATAATTTCAGGTTCACGGGCTGCATTTTCAATAATAGTACGACCATTTGCTTTAACCGCAGCAATCATCGTATTAATCGTTGCTCCTACACTAACCGTATCCATGTAAATACTTGTACCATGAAGTCCTGTATCTTTAGCAGATAACTTCATGTTATCTCCCTCGTAGCTAACAGTGGCACCCATAGCTTCAAAAGCCTTAAGGTGTAGGTCAATCGGACGAGGACCAAGGTCACATCCTCCAGGCAAGCCAACTGTGGCTTCACCAAAGCGACCTAAAAGACTTCCATAAAAATAATAAGATGCACGAAGACTATTGATTTTCCCATAAGGCATTGGAATATTTTGAACACCTCTTGGATCAATCTCCAAGACATCGTCATAACGCTTAACAGTAGCTCCCATCAATTCCATAATTTCGACAAGACTGGCTACATCCGAAATATCTGGAACGCAATCCAAAGTCACCACATCATCAGCCAAGATAATAGCCGGAATTAAGGCCACAACACTATTTTTAGCACCACTAATAGTGATTTCACCTTGTAGTGGTAATCCACCATTGATAACAATTTTTCTCATTCTAAGTTTTCAATACTCTCTCAAGATTTCTAATAAGGTCTTTAAAATAAATTATATCATAAATGCAACCTTTTTTCCATCCTTTTCAATTTTATTGGATAAATCAGAGTTGATGAGTTAGTCACTGATACTCAATGAAAACCAAAGAGCAGATTAGGAAGCTAGCCGCAGG
>NZ_VMLO01000029.1:0-111752 GCF_013276735.1 Streptococcus sp. 1559 | reverse complement strand
GAAGTCAGTAACATATATATACGGCAAGGCGACGCTGACGTGGTTTGAAGAGATTTTGAGTATAATCTTTCTCGAAGCGCTATTACCCCTTTTTTGTCCCCTGAAATCGAGTAGGAGCTAAGACTAGCTCCCTTATCTAAGTATCGGAATACGGCTGTTCAACTAAACTTTAGAAAGAACTTCTCCCCCTTCTCTCAGTTCACAGAAGCGTTTTATACATACCGTCCTATATTTCATGAACAAGACGTTTTCAGGCTAGCATCCTATCAGACAATCTATTTTAAAGATAACCGTGACTCAGGATCACTTCTATCTGTCGTTTTCTCTTTATAGTGATAGACCTCACGGGATAAGTCATACATCTTTCCTCGTGTATACAAGATATGAGGACGTTAAAAGGTTACAGTGAAAATAGAAAATCTTAGTCCGAATTCAATTACTCTCGTGCTTTATGTATATAGGTTACGACTACCTTTTTAGAATTTAGAGTTTTGAGCCCCCTTATCTACTATATACGCCTTACTATCACGTTCCTGTTCGTAGAGCCACGATTTCGCTATCCCTTCCCCTGACGATTCTTATTTCCAGCGTCAGACTTAAAACGATCTATCCCCAGACCGTTTTAATCCGCTACCTCACGATAGTCAGGCTTGGGAATCGCTATTTGACTCGCCGAGAACTTTGACATCAGATATACTATAACAAAGTGAAATAAGAATTAAACAATTTAATTTTGAAATCCAAATCAATTGATAACAATATTTTAGAAGATATGCTGTGCTATTCCAAATTCAGTTTGCTATATATCCAGTCGTACCACAAAATTCCGTGTCTGATGAGGCACGGAATTGTTTAGCTTCTTTACTGAGATGGATTTTCCTTTTTAGTTCGTGCCAATCTCAGAGCACGATTTGGATTGAGACGATTAAATAGTTCTTCCAATTTCTTTTCATTCCAAACGTCTGCGGCGGAAACAAAATTGCCATCCGCATCTCGGAAAGATATCGGTTTATCTCCCATACCAATCTCCTAGTCTACAAATTCAAACTCAAATTTACCAATGCGAACCAAGTCCCCATCCTTAGCACCACGCGCACGAAGGGCTTCATCAACCCCCATACCACGAAGCTGGCGGGCAAATTTCATGACTGATTCGTCACGATCAAAGTTGGTCATATTGAAGAGTTTTATGAGTTTTTCACCAGAAAGTACCCATGTCGCATCGTCATCACGACTAATTTCAAAGGCTTTCTCTTCCTCGTCAAAGCCGTAGTAAGCTTCTTCTTCCATATCTGACTCGTCATAGAGCAAGAATTCTGGTGTCTTGTCTAACAATTCAGCTGTCGCATCCAAAAGCGTTGCCAAACCTTGCTTGGTCAATCCAGAAATTGGGAAAATAGCTGGTAACTCTTCAAATTCATCGTAGTTTTCAGCCAATTTTTTCTTAAATTCTTTAAGATTTTCTTGACTCTCAGGCATGTCCATTTTGTTGGCTACGATAATCTGTGGACGCTCCATGAGACGAAGATTATACGACTCCAGCTCTTTATTGATCGCTAGGTAGTCCTCATAAGGATCACGACCTTCGCTAGCTGACATATCAATGATGTGAAGGATAACACGTGTACGCTCAATGTGACGGAGGAACTGAGTTCCCAAACCAACACCTTGACTAGCGCCTTCAATCAAACCTGGTAAATCAGCTACTGCAAAGGATTCACCTGATTGGGTGCGAACCATACCTAGATTTGGCACAATGGTCGTAAAGTGGTAGGCGCCGATTTTTGGTTTAGCAGATGTGATAACACTTAAAAGAGTTGATTTCCCTACAGATGGGAAACCTACTAAACCGACATCTGCCAAGATTTTTAGTTCCAATTGTAACTCACGTTCCTGACCTGGTTCTCCATTTTCAGAGATTTCCGGTGCAGGATTTTTTGGTGTCGCAAAGCGGATGTTTCCACGTCCACCACGACCACCGTGGGCTACAATAAATTCTTGCCCATGTTCAATCAAATCTGTTAAAACTTTGCCAGTCTCTGCATCACGGACAGTCGTACCTTGCGGCACTCGAACTCTGAGGTCCTCTGCACCACGACCATGCATCCCTTTAGTCATTCCTTTTTCACCAGAATCAGCCTTGAAATGACGGTTATAACGGAAATCCATCAAGGTACGTAGTCCTTCGTCTACAACGAAGACGACATTGCCTCCACGACCACCGTCACCACCCCAAGGACCGCCATTAGGGACATATTTTTCACGGCGAAAGGCAACCATGCCATCACCACCATTACCAGCCTTGACCTTAATCTTGGCTGTATCTAAAAACATACTCATTTTTTCTTCTCACTTTAAAAAAGGGCTGGGAAATCCCAGTCACTAAATTTTCTTGAATCTATTTTATAGATTACTGAGGGCACCAATTGCAGTTGCGAAAATTCCCAATAAACTTGCTACTAGCATGATAATCACGATAAACAAGGTTATTTTCTCAAACATCGTTTTTTTACGATTTCCATTATCTCCAAATGCCATTTTTATCTCCTTCGTTACATTCTATTTTCTATTATCTTAGCATGAATTGAGCTAGTTTTCAATAGTCACTTGCTACTGGTGCAATAATACATAAAATGATATAAGCTACAATTCCCGCTCCGTAACAGCAAGCAAGAACACCCCATATTACGCGAACGATAGTTGGATCAATATCAAAATAATTTGCGACCCCAGCACATACTCCAGCAATTTTTTGATCACTACCACTTCTCATCAATTGTTTTTTCATAGCTATTCCTCTTTCTATTCTTCATGGTCTTTCCAATAATCTCTGATGCTGATTAACTGTGTTTTTGAAGCCTTCAGCATGCGTCTAGAGCCTTTTACGGGTACAGCAACCACCTGTTGTGGAAGATACAAAACTGTCTTAAAGATACGCTGACTGACCGTATCATCTTTGGCTAAATCTTTCTGGAAATTATTTGAAATAATAGCATCAAGATAAAATTCATGCACCCGTTTTCCAAAATTCTCAGCTGAAATCTCATACAATTTTTCTGATAAGGTATGCTCATTCATATCTGGCGTTGCAATCAGGGCTTCTAAAATGGCTCCAGCCAAATCATACTCGCCGTAATACAAGGTACCAAACATTTTATCACTAATAAGATTGTCCAGATACGGATTTCCGTGAGCAATAACAGGCGTTCCACTAGCTAAGCTTTCCAAGTAGGTCAAACCCTGCGTTTCACTTGTCGATGCCGAGATGAAGAAATCTGCCGCCTTATAATAAAGAGCCGTCTCACTAGGAGCAATCATCCCTGTAAAGACAACAGAGTCTTGAATCTCTAGTTTCTGAGCTTGCTCTTTGAGATCATCCAGATAAGGACCATCCCCAGCTACCACCAGTTTAACCTTGTCTTCTTCTTTCAGAACTTCTGCAAAGGCTGCTAAAACTGCTTGAATATTTTTTTCATAGGAAATTCTCGAAAGACTCAGCAACATCTTTTCATCATCTTGAATTCCTAGTTTACTACGCAGTTCTTTCAAATTTTCCTGCTTGATTTCTGGACGCTCAAACTTAGCTAATTCAATCCCTGTTGGAATGACCCGCTTTTCAACCTTGACCTTATAGTCAGATAACAAGTCACGGACAATCTCACTCGGGCAAATAACCCCATCTACATCATGCAAGAAACCTCTAACCAAGTACTTGACCATACTCGGACGAATCAGCATTCCCTTAGCAATATAATGCACATAGTCTTCGTACTGGGTATGATAGGTATGGATAACTGGAATCTTCAATTCACGCGCAATCCAAATCCCCAACAAGCCAAGAGAAAATTCTGTCTGGGTATGGATAATATCTAACTGGTACTGTTTGGCAATTTCCAGTGCCTTGCTAAAACCTCGATAGGCAAAGCGGCGGTCCTTAAAAGCAAAGAAGGGAACACTTGGGATGCGGATAATTTGCCAATCTTCGTAGCGATTGACATCCTTATCTGTCGTCGTAAAGATAAAAACAGCATGTCCCTGCTTTTCAAGTTCTGTTTTCAAGGTTCGAATACTGGTTGCAACACCAGAAACCTGAGGAAAATAGGTATCTGTAAATAAACCAATTCGCATAGATTACCTCACTTTTTACTTTCTCCCTAAAGCGGCTTGTTTCTCATAAAAGTTCAACCAGATTTGTAACAGATGCTCTTCAGAATACTCTCTGGAAATATTCTTAGCCTTTTCTTTGAGATCTTTTAAGGCAGCAGGATTTGCTTGATATTCCAAAATAGCCTCTTTCATCTCTTCTCTACCCGCTGTCGCCCGATAATTTCCCTCCAAAATCACCTTATAGAGATCTAAATCACGCAACATAATAGGAGCCTCACAACTCGCAGCTTCTAAAATAGTCATAGGAAAGAGCTCATTGTAACTAGGCAACAAGAAAAGATCCGCTAGAGCATACAATTCGCGCATCCGCTCTGGCGATACAATGCCTGGAAACATCAAATTTTCAGGTGGATTTTCCATGATTTTCTTGTAGCGTTCATAACCATCTGTCATGCCACCAAAAGAGAAACCGCCAGCCCAGATAAAGGTAATCTGTGGCAATTCCTCAGCCAGACGGATAAAATCATCAATCCCTTTGCGTTTCTGAACTTGACCAGCACCTACTACGATAAACTGATTGTCACTAAGACCTAGCTCTGTTCGCAGTCTGACTACCTCTTCTTGTGGAAGTGGATGCCATTTTTCCTTGTTTACAAAGTTAGGAATATAAGTCACTTTTTCACGTGGAATACCAGCTGCCACCAAATCCTCGATAAACATCGGATTGACCACCACCAAGTGCTCCATCCGGTTGTAAAAAGAAAATACATAGCGTTTCACAATTCCCTTTAAGAAAAATGGAATTTTCAAACTTCCCTCAAGTGTATCAGGCAAGAAATGCACATAGCCAATCTTTCTCCCTGAGCGTTTCTTTTGGAATGTTGATAAATAATAGGGGAAATCAATTGTATGAAAGTGAGTCACATCTGCCTCTATTGGAAGATTTTCTGTAACAATCAATTGGTCCTTGGCATCACGGTGAAGAAGACGAACTAATTCACGGTAAGCACCTGAAACTCCTTGTCCTGCTACTTTCTCACTTGAACTCAACATATTGATGCGTAATTTCTTTTTTTCCATAACTACTATTATATCATTTTCTTTGAATAAAATCAGCAAAAGAAAGGAGAGACTAGAGGAAAAGAGGGGGAAATTTCCTCACTTTTCCAACGGTCTCTCACATGCTTTTATATGTTTACTTAATGCCTAGGGCAATGCGTGCATAGCGACTCATTTTTTCAACTGTCCAGGCCGGATACCAGACTAATTTGACCTCAGTATCCGTTACTTCTGGCACCTCTGTCATAGCATCATAAATCTGATCCGTCAAAAGGTCTGCTAGAGGACATCCCATAGTTGTCAAAGTCATATCAATCTCTGTTTGCCCTGTGTCGCCGTCAAAACGAATCTCATAAATCAAACCAAGATTGACAATATCGATTCCCAACTCAGGGTCGATAACTTCTTCCAAGGCTGATAAAATTCGTGTTTTGATATTTTCAATTTGCTCTTCTGTATAAGCCATATTTTCCTCACTCTTAGTCTTCAATAAAATCACGAAGCGGTTTGCTACGACTTGGTTGGCGTAGTTTTCTCAAAGCCTTGGCTTCAATCTGACGGATACGCTCACGAGTGACATTAAAGACTTTACCCACATCTTCAAGGGTGCGCATTTTTCCATCATCTAGTCCAAAACGTAGACGCAGAACATTTTCTTCACGGTCTGTAAGAGTATCCAAGACCTCATCCAACTGCTCACGCAAGACGATACGAGTTGTATAGTCCACTGGATTTTCAATCACTTCATCTTCGATAAAATCCCCAAGGTGGCTATCATCCTCTTCACCGATCGGTGTTTCAAGGGATACCGGTTCTTGAGCAATCTTCAAGATTTCACGAACCTTATCAGGTGTCATATCCATACGTTCAGCGATTTGTTCTGGCGTTGGATCCTGTCCCAATTCTTGAAGGAGATTACGCTGTTCACGAACAAGCTTGTTAATCGTTTCAACCATGTGAACTGGGATACGAATAGTACGAGCTTGATCCGCAATAGCACGAGTGATTGCTTGACGAATCCACCAAGTTGCGTAAGTTGAGAACTTGAATCCTTTAGAATAGTCAAACTTGTCAACCGCCTTCATCAAGCCCATATTTCCTTCTTGAATCAAGTCAAGGAACTGCATACCACGGCCGACATAGCGTTTGGCAATAGAAACAACCAAACGAAGGTTGGCTTCCGCAAGACGTTGTTTGGCTTCAATATCACCAGCTTCAACAGCTAGTGCCAATTCTTTTTCCTCTTCATTGGTCAAGAGAGGAACGACCCCGATTTCTTTCAAGTACATACGGACAGGGTCATTAACCTTAGCCGAAGTTGAACCAATCAAGTCCTCATCGCTGAGTTCTGGCTCTTCTTCAGTGCTAAGAACACGCGCACTTGGATTTCCTTCGTTATCTGTGATAGAAATTCCTGCATCTTGAATCCGTTGCAAGAGATCTTCAATCCCATCAGTGTCCAAGGTAAAAGGAACGACAAGACTAGCATTGATTTCATCATCTGTTGCTGTCCCTTTTTGCTTATGATTACGGATAAATTCTGCTACTTGTACGTCAAATGTTGTTACTTCTTTTTGTTTTGTTGCCATTATTACTCCATTCTTCTCTTTTGGGAAATTAAACGTTCCAATTCTTCTAGGGCTGTGTCTGTATCTCCTACATGGCTAGCTTCCTGCACCTTCTTTTTGATTCTCATATTGTCCTGATTCAAGAGAGCCTTGTTTCGAGTCATTTCTACTTCACTAAGTTCCTGCGGTGACATCTCAGCAGGCAAATCCTGAGCTAAGACTTGGTACCAAGCTCTTTCAACTTCCTCTGTCTGTTCTGCTAGAACTTCTGGAGGAAGATTGCCATACTGGCCAAGCAAGTCATATAAGACCTGAAATTCAGGTGTGTTAAATGAAAAGTCTTCTCGCAAACGGTAATCGTTTAAAACAAGAGGGGAGTCCATCATTCGATAAAGTAGATGAGCTTCTGCCCTCATAATAGCCGATAACTGCTTGGTGACAGGCATAGTGATTTGCGTCGGTCTGGAAACCCCTTCCATGCGATTCTGCCTTTGTGCCTGACGGCTTTCATTAACAATCTGCTCAATCTGGGCATAATCAAAGGATGCCAGACTGTCAGCTAAAATATGAATATAGCTGTTTTGAGCAGTGATAGACTTTTCTTGAACAATCAAGGGAGCTATTTTTTCAATAAACTCAATCTGGGCCTGCAGATTTTCACTGTTTTCAGGCTTGTACTGGTGAATGTAAAACTCAATCGGACTAATACGAGTTTTTGTTAATAGATAGGCCAAGTCTTCTGGTCCATTTTTTTGTAGATACTCATCTGGATCCAAGTTATCAGGCATGCTGACGATTTGAACAGGTATATCACCAATTTCGTCCAGCGCTTTCAAAGTCGCGGCTTGCCCAGCCTTATCGCCATCGTAAACAAGAACCAACTTCTTGGTTAACCTTTTCAGATGCTCAACATGCTCACGACTCAAGGCTGTTCCCATGGACGCCACAGCATTTTCGATTCCAGCCCGATAGGCTGCAATCACATCCATGAATCCTTCCATCAGATAAATCTCACTGGCTTTTCCAGAAGATTTTTTTGCCCTATCCATATGATATAATTCGTAACTTTTGTTAAAAATTGCAGTCGATCGGCTATTTTTATACTTAGAAGTTTGTGAATCCGTTTTCTGCCAGATACGACCTGAGAAGGCAATAACCTTTCCTTGGTCATTTGTCAGGGGAAACATAATCCGATTGTGAAAGGTATCTACAAATTGATTTGCATCTGAGAGGTAAAACAGTCCTGAATCTAGGAAATCCTCATCACGATACTGACCAGACAAACGTTGATAGAGATAGTTTCGTTCTGGAGGTGCTAAACCAATCCGAAAATGCTTGAGCACTTCATCTGTCAAACCACGCTGATAAAGATAGTTTCTGGCCTCCTCCCCTATAGTCGTTGTCATGAGAATAGCATGATAAAATTTAGCCGCATCTTCATGCATATCATAAAGAGCTTGGTGAGGCGAGGCTGGTTTCTGTTCACTATAAAGCGGTTTTTCCACCTCAATCCCAACACGCTGACCTAAAATCTGCACAGCCTCCATAAAGGGAACCCCTTGGTACTCCTCGATGAACTTAAAGACATCACCTGAGCGACCACAACCAAAACAGTGGTAAAACTGCTTGTCCTCTACAACGTTGAAAGAAGGTGTTTTTTCACCATGAAAAGGACAGAGCCCTAGATAGTTCCGTCCTGCCTTTTGTAAAGAAATCACATCTCCTATGACTTCCACAATGTTGGCATTGTTTTTGATTTCTTCAATGACTTGTTTGTCAACCATACACAATACCTCCATGTTATCATAGTTTACTTTATATAGTATACTTTATTTCAGAAAAAAAGTAAACCATTTCACTCGTTTTCCCTACTTTATTCAAAGAGTTGATAATAATCAGAGATTTTCATTTTTGCTTTTTCTTCTTGGTTCAAATCTTGGATAATTCGTCCTTCTTTCATGACAATTAATCGATTGCCATACTTAAGAGCATCTTCCATATGATGAGTAATCATAAGCGCTGTCAGCTGGTCATTCTTAACAAATTCATCTGTCAATTCCATCAAAGCAACACTAGTCTTTGGATCAAGGGCTGCAGTATGCTCGTCTAACAAGAGTAATTCAGGACGCTTCAAGGTTGCCATCAAGAGACTCAAAGCCTGTCTTTGCCCACCTGATAAGAACTCAATCGGTGTATTCAAGTGTTTCTCAAGACCATTTCCTACTTTTTCAATGGTCGCCTGAAATTCATCCTTATAAATAGTCAAGCGTCGTGGTAACAATCCACGCTTTTCACCACGAAACTTGGCAATCAAGAGATTCTCTGCCACTGTCATACGAGGAGCTGTCCCCATCTTTGGATCTTGGAAGACTCGAGACAGATACTTAGCCCGCTTTTCTGGTGAAAACTTGCTAACATCCTCACCTAAAATACGGATGGTTCCACTGGTTAAGGACAAGGTTCCTGCAATAGTGTTAAAGAGAGTTGATTTCCCAGCACCATTTCCACCTAAAATCGTGATGAAATCCTGTTCAAAAATTTCTAAGGAAACATCATTTAAAATAATCTTCTCTTCATCAAAGCCATTTTTAACGATTTTGGTTGCATTTTTTAATTCTACAATTGCTGTCATTTGCTTAACTTGGCTCCTTTCAAGATGGTTTGCTTAAATGTTGGAATCATGAGGCAGACTGCTAAAATCACGGCGCTGTACAAACGAAGGTAACTTGTATTAAAGCCAAGCGCAATAACCGCCCACACTAAGAATTGATAAGCGATAGAACCTACAACGATGGTAACCAGATGTTCTGCCAAACTCAAACTCTTGAAAATAACTTCCCCAATAATCAAACTTGCAAGCCCCACAACGATAACCCCGATCCCTCGAGATACATCAGCATACCCTTCTTGCTGGGCAATGAGAGCTCCTGCAAGGGCAATCACACCATTTGATAAGACCAAGCCCATGAGCTCCATGCGTCCAGTATGAATCCCGAAACTTCTAGCCATATCAGGATTGTCACCTGTAGCAATATAGGCTTGTCCGAGTTTGGTATCCAAGAAAAAGAGCATGAGAGCAATAACAAAACTGACAAAGATAAGACCTGTCAAGAGTTGGTTCAAATCTGAATCAAAAGGCAAAACATCCTGGATTTGCTTGGTTCCAAGTAAGCCTAAATTGGCACGTCCCATAATCAAGAGCATGATAGAGTGACAGGAAGTCATCACCAAAATCCCTGAGAGCAAAGTTGGGATCTTCCCTTTTGTATAAAGAAGTCCTGCTGCCATACCAGCCAAACAACCTGCTCCTACAGCAAGCAGTGTCGCTAAAAAAGGGTTCACGCCTTTGGTTATCAGAGTGACAGCAACAGCTCCCCCAAGAGGGAAGGAACCTTCTGTTGTCATATCTGGAAAGTTTAAAATCCTAAATGTCATAAAGATTCCCAGACCTAGAATAGCCCAGACAAATCCTTGAGAAATAATGGAAACAATCATATTTTATTTAATCCTTTCTATATTCATCTTTTTAAAAAATGGGAAGAGTCTCCTCCTCCCTACCTTATTTATTCGATGACTTGTCCTGCTTCTTTGAGAACAGACTCAGGAATCGTAATACCTAGTTCTTGAGCTATTTTTTTATTGATCACTGACTTACCAGTTGAAAAGACATTGACTGGGGTATCAGCTGGTTTTGCACCTTTCAGAACTTGCGCAATCATTTTTCCAGTTGCCACACCAAGGTCATGTTGGTCAACTACAACGGATGCCAAACCACCTACTTCTACCATAGCTGCCGCACTTGGATAAATTGGTTTCTTAGAACTTTGATTGCTAGAGACAACCGTTGGAAATCCTGATGCAATGGTGTTATCAATTGGAACCCAAATAGCATCTACCTTGCTAGTCATAACAGTGACAGTTGAGGCAATTTCATTTGTTGAAGGAACTGCAAATGTTTCCACTGTCAGACCTGCTTTTTCAGCATAAGCCTTAAATTCTTCGACCTGTGTTTTTGAATTGTCTTCGCTACTTGAGTAAAGAGCTCCGATTGTTTTCACATTCGGTGTCAGGGTCTTGATGAGTTCAACTTGTTGTTGAGCTGGATTGTGGTCAGATACCCCTGTAACGTTGCCACCTGGTCTTTTCAAATCTTTAACCAAGTTAGCACCAATTGGGTCTGTAATAGCAGCCATGATAACCGGTAGGTCTTTTGTGGCACTAGCCAAACCTTGAGCAGCTGGTGTTGCGATACCAACCACAAGATCATTCCCATTTGCAACCAATTGTTTACTCATTGTCGCAACCTTACTTTGGTCACCTTCTGAGTTCATAAAATCGATTTTAACTTGGTCATCTTTATAACCTTCTTCTGCAAGCCCATCTTGGATTCCTTTATAAATCAAATCAAGAGATGGATGGCTCACAAACTGAAGCACACCAATCTTGGTTATTTTCTTCTCATCCTTATTATTCTGAGCTTCTGATTTATTCATTGAAGAGTAAATCAAGCTTCCTGCTACTAAGACTGCTAATGCAGCGATAATTCCAATTAAACGTTTATTTTTCATTCTATTTCTCCTTTTTAATTCCTTTAAAAACTTCACTTATCTAATACTATTCGAAAATCTCTTCAAACCACGTCAGCTTCACCTTGCCGTAGCTATGGTTACTGACTTCGTCNNGGCTAGCTTCCTAGTTTGTGCTTTGATTTTCATTGAGTATAAACAAGTGACGCCATCGTTTTCTTTCCATACTAACCTCCATCAAAAAAATCCTCACACAAAAAACTTGTGTGAGGACGTCGATGCGCGGTACCACCTCAATTATAGGGAATTTCCCTATCGCTCTGTCTCGCAATAACGAGATGCACTGTAAGGTGTGCTCACCGAATTTTTATGATTTCAAATTCTAAATAGCATTCAGCCCAATTTTCATCATTACCACTTATCTGTTTTCAGCTATCACAGACTCTCTAAAAAGTTTGAATGATTACTTTTCTGAATGGTTAAATTATATCATTTTTAAACTACTTGTCAAGACTCTTTTAGCATTTTTTTGATACTCACTCTTGAAAATTATCAACCTGAATTACGCAATCCTGTTGCAATTCCGTTGATGGTGATATGAATCAATCGTTCTTGATCACTGGACAATTCTCCACGACGTTGGCGTTTAATCAACTCTAACTGAATATAGTTGAGAATATTAAAGTAAGGCATACGGTAATCCAGACTAGCTTTTAGATATGGATTGTCAGCTAAGAGTTCGTCATGTCCTTCAATAGCCAAGATAACGTTCTTAGTAACTTGCCATTCATTTAAAATAGTCTCATAGATGGCCTTAACTTGCTCGTCTTCACAAAGTTTAGCATATTCAAAAGCAATATTCATATTTGATTTTGACAAAACCATATCAACATTTGAAAGAAGCGATTGGAAGAAAGGCCAATTTTGGTACATATCTCGTAAGATAGCAATATTCTCTGGATTTTTATCGATAAATTCCTTGAAGCTTGAACCAACCCCGTACCATCCAGGGAACATAACACGACTCTGTGACCATGAGAATACCCAAGGGATGGCACGCAAACCACCGATTTCAGTAATCGTCTTACGAGCTGCTGGACGAGAACCAATATTAAAACTTGAAATAGCCTTGATTGGACTTGACTCGAAGAAATAATCATAGAAATGGTCATTCCCAAAGACCAAATCACGGTAGATATCGTAACTACGGTCCACTACTTGATCCATAATGGCTTCATAACGATTTGAGGTATTGGTATCGCTCTTCTTCTGAGTAATCATACGGTTAATAGCTGCCGATACTAGCATTTCAAGATTATAGTAAGCGGCGTCTTTGTTACCGTATTTATTGCCAATTACCTCACCCTGCTCCGTCAAGCGGATACGATCCTTGATAGACTTGAGCGGTTGAGATGTGATGGCTTCATAGGTTGGCCCACCACCACGACCGACAGTCCCACCACGACCATGGAAGAAGGTAACCTTAACGCCAAATTCATCTCCAATAGCAGTCAATTGTTGTTGAGCCTTGTAAAGGGTCCAACATGATGACAAGTAACCGCCATCTTTATTACTGTCAGAGTAGCCAAGCATGATTTCTTGGTAGTTATTTCGTGAGGCAATCCATTTTTTGGCAAGAGGAAGAGAAAGATATTGTCTCATTGTTTCCTCTGAATGATCCAAGTCTTCAATTGTTTCAAAAAGGGGAACAATCTGAACACGCGCCCTTTCCGTATCCACCAGTCCTACTTCTTTTAATAGAATAGCTAATTCTAGCATATCAGAAAGGCTAGTAGCGTGCGAAATGATGGTCTGGCGGATGACATCATCTCCCAACTTATCTTTCAAAACACGAGCCGTCTTAAAAATAGCTAGTTCTTTTGCTAATAATTCTGATTTTTCTGCGTGAGTCGCAGAAAGAATTCGGGGATCTTCTTCTAATTCTTTCAAGAGAAGGTCACATTTTTCTTCTTCACTCAACTCACTATAGCGAGAATGAATTCCTGCTGATTTCAAGAGTTCTGCCACACAGGCTTCATAGACGCTAGAGTCTTGTCGCATATCAATTGATGCTAGGTAAAAACCAAATATCTCTACTGCCTGCAGTAATTCAACAAAATCACCTGAAATCAAGGACTCGCCCTTATTTTCTAGTAGAGAATCTCGAATGGCAATCAAATCCTTGTAGAAATCATTGGCGGTTTCATAACGAGTCCCAACTTCCTTATCCTCAATCAGATAGGTTTTTGTTGCTTGGATTTTTGACTGAATATCAAACAAGGCACGACGGTAAAGCTCTTTTTCGCGGTAAATCGAGTTATCCTTGGATTGACGAGCCATTTCTCTGACTTGCTTGCTGACATTGACAATGCTAGTTGAAAGAGAAAATTCACGATAAAGTTGGTAAATCTTTTCATCATAGTAGTTCATGATGACTTCACACTGAGTGAGTGCAGACTGTTTCAAGGTCTCTGATGTAACAAAGGGATTTCCATCACGGTCACCACCTATCCACATACCCATGGTGATCGGTTTAGCCTGTTTTAAATTCAATCCATGCGCTTGCGCTAAGCGCTTATACTCCGTCGTCAAGTGAGGTACAGCTTTCAAAAAGGAGCTGTTGTAATATTCCATAGCATTCGTGATTTCGTTAGTCACTTTTAATTTTTTCTCACGAATCATGTCTGTCTGCATGATAATTTCGATGTAACGACGCAAATCATTGTGCCATTTTTCTTTATTGATCAACCCCAACTTAACATCACGGTATTTACGCAAAAGACTATGGATATGATTTGTTAAATCCAACATACTTTTGCGTTGCACTTGTGTTGGATGGGCTGTCAAAACAGGGACAACATTCAAGTGTTCTAGGATCTCAACGGCATTTTCTTTTTCAGCAACCATTTTGATCGTTGTAGATAATTTACCTAAATAGTCCTGATCAATATTATTTTGATGATTGATTTCATAAGCTAAATCCACATCCTCTGAAATATTAATCAAAAGAGGTAAGATTGAAAAATAGCGTGAAATATAGACCATTTCATCATTTGATAAGCTAGTCACTAGACGGTTTAGACCTTGATAATCTTCCTGCGTTGATAATTCTTTCAACTGCATGATTTTTTCAAAGGTCTCTGGGGCAAGCATATTTTTAGTAATATCTTCCAGCAATTCTGTTAGAATCAATACTTCTTCTTGCACAACACTTTTATTACTATAATTTTCTAATTTTTGAAGAGACATAGACTATCCTTTCTTTATTCTACTTCACAGAAGGTTCATTGGTTGATTTTCCAATTCTCGGTACAACTTAGCGCGTTTTTCACTGGCATCAATATTTAAGACAAAGGCCACTGCCACTGACAAGACTAGAAGACTATTCCCCCCCTGGGATAAGAAGGGGAAGGTTACTCCTGTAGATGGAATCAAGCCCGAAATCCCTCCGATATTGACAAATACCTGAACCAACATCATCCCTCCGACACCGAGTGCAACCATGGCATTGAAAGGATTCTCCGCTCGGATACCGACCAAGATAATCCGCAAAATCATGAAAAACAAGAGAGCTAAAATAAGACTGGCACCAACAAAGCCAAATTCTTCAATCACGATAGAAAAGACAAAGTCTGTATGAGCTTCTGGTAAATAACCTCGTTTTTCAATCGAATTCCCAAGACCTAGACCAAACCAACCGCCATTGACCATGGCAAAATAAGAATTAGATAACTGGTGACCCGCATCCGCACGATCGGCAAAAGGATTAAAAAAGGCACTAAAGCGCTTGGCTACATAGCCAAATACTGGAATTTTTGAAAAGGTCTCAACACCGATTAGGCTGATAGTGGTCAAGAAAAAGACAGAAGCGGCAGATACGAGGGCCAGAATGGTTGAAAACCAGCGATAAGCGATTCCACTAACTGTATACATAATCAAGGAAACCAAGACTAAAATAGTCGCATTTCCTAAATCAGGGAAAATTCCCAAACTTCCAATCAGAACTAGGAGAACGAATCGCCAATCATTAAAAGCACGGGGAAGCCATTGATTTTGAGTCAAAACTTGAAAATCATAAATAGCTATTTCTTCTTGCTGTTTGGAGAATCGGTGAGCCAAATACCAAATAATAATGATTTTTAAGTACTCAGCTGGCTGAATAGTTACTCCTGCAACCGAAATCCAACCGTATGCCCCGTTTACGGAAATACCAATAAAACGAGCTAAGAACAATAAAAGCATTTCTATCAATATAACTAAAATGATTAGTCGCTCATTTCTCAAAAAATCTAGTCTCAATTTATAAATTAAGGCAATCAGTATCAAACTAACAATCCAAAAGATTCCTTGGTTTCGAACCAATTGCAAGGCGCTCTTGCCTTCTTCAATTAAAATAGCGCTGGTGGTCGAATAGACCACAATCAAGCCCAAAATAGATAAAAGCAAGTAAGGAATCAAGATGGAATAATTTAATAAGTGCCTCTTACTAATCTTCATAGTATCACCACTCTACTAGGATACAGACAAATCTGTTCCAAATTCCGTTTTATTTTCTAGTTTTGATTGCTATTATACCATTTTTTCAGAAAGAAAAAAACTCTTACCTTACAATCCTTCGAATTTTACTGTTTTTACAGAATTAAGGCAGAATTTGAAATCGTAAAACCATTTTGAATAAGAGTTGCTTCAATCCATTGACTCCGACTAATTATGTTGCTTTCGTGAATGCCAAAATCAGCCGCAATTTGTTCATAAGTGCACTATTCTCGCATGTATTGAATAGTTACCATGAGGAGATCGTCTAGGCTTAATTTGGGTTTTCGTCCACCTTTTGCGCGTTTACGTTGATAAGCTGTTTTTAACACAGCTAACATCTCTTCAAAAGTCGTGCGCTGAACACCTACAAGGCTCTTGAAACGGCTATCGCTTAATTGCTGACTTGCTTCAGAATTCATAGTTTTATTGTATTATATTTTGTTTCGCAGAAAGTCTATTATTCCTTTCGTTCAAAGGTTTCTACGCTTTTAGCAACAAAGCTACACACTGAGCGTTTCGGACTTACCTTATCGTTTCGTCGTAAACTCCTTACTCTACGACAGCTATCCCATTGGCGGAGAATCTACTTCTACTTCGCTGATGACTCAGCTCGTACAAGCAATCCTACACACTCCACGTGCGTTGTTTTCTTTATTTGTACACTTTTTTTCGTCATCGGTTACGGCATTAAAACACAATTTATCATTATCTATTTTAGCATTCTTTCTTTTAGATTTGTAAGATTTTGCATCTTTAGTCGAAGAATCTCCCGTTTTAAAAATTATAGTCAACATTGCTGGATCAATTTCTCCATCAGAATTTATTCCGCCTACTATTATTTTTTCAACGATACTTTCAAAAATGTCCTTGTCAAACTCCGTCAAAGTTTTTTGTGAAGTTAAAATTTCTTTAAAATTCTCTAATCTACTTTTTATATCAACTTCTGATTTTAAAGTTACTTCTAAATTTACTTTTTCTTCTAAAAGTTTTTCTTTCTCAATTTGTATTTGATTGAATTTATCTTCATATACAGAATCACTTATTTTTCCATCTAGATTCATTGAAACTAATTTTTCTTCTTTTTTGTACAACGAATTTAATTTACTAACTATCTTAGTCAACTCCACTTTTAAGGTATCATCAGTAAGCTCTTCTTTTATAATTTCAAGAAAGTCTTCAGTTAGGTTATTATTTTCATAAAACAACTGTTGGTAGCTCTGTAAAAAAGCATTTTCTATTGCTTTTTCCTCTATTCCTTTACTATGAGTGCAATACTTTTTACCTCTCTTTATAGATGTTGTACAGTGCCAAATAATCTTTTTGTACTCTGAACTAGAGTGCCAACTTCTTCTAGACAGAACAGTACCACAAAAACCACATTCTAATCTACTGCTAAAAGGGTACATTCTTGAATATCTTTCTCGTTTACCTTTTGTATTTGCTATGGTTTTTTTGTTTCCTGATCTCCGTAATCGAATTTCTTGCGCCTGTGTAAAAATTTCTGGACTAATTATCGCATCATGATTATTTTTAATGTAGTATTTATCTTCTTCACCGAAATTTATTAAACGTCTCTTACTAATGGGGTCAACAGTGAAAGTTTTTCCCATTAGAATATCACCTTTATACTTCTCGTTTTTAATAATTCCTAAAACTGTTGTATCTTGCCAGTGATCAAGACCTCTCGGAGTTTTATAACCTAGTTCATCAAGTTCTCTAGCTATTGCCCTACCCCCAATACCATCAATGTATCGTTCAAAAATATAACGTACTATCTTGGCTTCTTTTTCATTTATTGATATCGACTTTGTATCTTGATTATAGTCATAACCAAGACAACCTTGAAAACCAATAAGTTCTCCACGTTGCATCTTCATTTTTAACCCCTTTTTAACATGGGCAGATGTATTTTCAACTTCCTGTTGAGCCACTGAACTTAATATCGTCAATAGTAACTCACCATCCATAGTTAAAGTATCAATATTTTCTTCTTCGAAAAATACACCAATTTGTTTATCTTTGAGCAAACGAACATATTTGAGAGTATCTAATGTATTTCTAGCAAAGCGAGCAATGGCTTTGGTAATGATATAGTCTATTTTTCCATCAAGGCAATCTGAAATCAATCTTTGAAAATCTTGTCTTTTTCCAACTTGAGTTCCTGAAATCCCTTCATCAGCATAAATGTCAACCAAAATCCAATCTTGGTGCTGTGATATATACTCTCTATAATGACGAACTTGAGAATCATAGCTATTTTTTTGATCATCACTATCGGAACTAACACGACAATATGCTGCTACTCTCCTCGATAAAGAACCACTATTATCATTTCTTCTAGTTACTAAAGGATTTGCTTTTATAATTTCAACGTTGTTTGACATGGCTTAACCTCCTATTTCTCTGCATTTATTTTACCGCAACCAATAAAAAAGGTCAGCTAATTTGTGTATATTTTACGCAGTTTCAGCTTTATTTTTTCATATTCTTTTTCGCTAATAAGTTTTTTTAAGAATAATAGATTTAGCATCTCTAGCTCGACTATATAATTTTCTAAATTTGATTTCAAAAAATCACTTCCCTTTTATCTTTTATTAATCTCCTCCATGGCATGACTGATGAAGTCATCATAAGAATTTCACTTGCTGCTCTTTTACGTTGGCAGCCTGAACGGTCAGAAGTATCATTGTATATCATTTGTATCATGGCATATAAAGTATCGCTCTATTTTATTGATGGTTTTAATGTCGCTCTTATCATGGCGAGCCATTCAAAACTGCTCCACAAATGAGGAAAGTACCATTTTGGACTATTCAATTGTCAATGTGCTTTCTTAACCTAATACTTTTTGGAGTAATGGTCTTCTTTATTATCCACTCGACCTACAAGGTAATCTAAACTTACATTATAAAAATCTGCAAGTTTGATAAGGTCATCTATAGAGATTAACCTGGTACCTGATTCCATTTTAGAATACGCTGATCTTGTACAATTTAAGATTGTTTTTGCAACATATTCTTGTGTCAAATCATCATCCTCGCGTAAATCTCTAATCCTTTTCAACATCCAATGTCTCCTAAAACAAGTATAATATAGTTATTTTCTTATTTTTAAATATGTGACAAATTGGCACATGAAACTATTCTATATATACTTTTTAGGAAACTGTTTACTCTAAATGTATCTCATTTTCCTTAATAGATTTCATATTTTGTTTTTCCTTATATTTCTTTATTGTTTTATTAAACATTTCAAATAAATTTATTGCTTCTCTATGTTGTTCCTTCAGTGTTTCAATCTTTCCTTTATATATGTATAAATCCTTCTCTATTGTATCTACTGAACTTTTACCTTGAATACTATTTTCTAAATTGCTAGAACTATTTGCCATATTATTCAACAATACTTCCTCTAAATTAGTTAAATCATCAATTTTATTTTGGACTTGTTCAATCATATTCTCTAGATATGATATTTGGGCAATGAAATCATTTGTTATATCTTCAAAATCATTCGGACTATTTTCCGCAGATATAAGAAAATCTAATTGTTCTATTTTTTCTTTAATTTTTCTAAGAGGAATTCTTCTATACATATGCTGCGGTTCATACTGAAGATTAAATTGCCTAATCAAAGTTTTACCTTTCATAAAGCGATTTTTTTCTGCTGAGTCTTTATGGTATACATAGTAAGAACTAGTTTCTCTGATAAATACTTTAACTTTTTCTTCTTCCATATTGATTTGAATATTTGGTACAAAAATAAGTCCTTCTTGTCGGATACCAAACTGTACTTTAATGTAAATTCCATCGTCTACTACTTCTTCTATTTGATTAAGATTTAACTCTACTTCAAACTCATGAACTGCATCCCTATTTCTCTTGAAATCTTGATAGGATTTCCATACCACCTCTTCTGTCGGCAACTCTTTTTCTTTAATTAGCTTTTCTTCATTGTAAAGTTCAACTAAATTTTTATTATCTAAGACAACAGTTTCATTTTTGTTATTAAAATATTCTTGAAAATAACTAACACTATACCGATTCGTTTTTCCCAATTCCTGTTCTGAAAGCTTTATCTCATCAAATTCAAATTGAACATGTTTTTCTTTCGGAATTATTTTTAATCCAAAAAATTCTGCTCGTTGAATCAATTCATTCATATTCTTCATTTTCGGAAGTAAAAATTCTAAGATGTTTATGATTTCCCTTTGAACAAACTTTTTCTTAAAATAAGTTTCATTATAAGGTTGTTTTCTACTCAATTTACTATCACGTACGACTTGTTTCATATTTGAATCAGTCATAAAAAAAGTAACATGCTTGTGTCTAAAATCAATTTTTAAATGTAAAGCTTTAGCTTTTTTCTTAAAATCTTCAAAATTTTTTGAGTTCTTGATTAGAAAATATACCCGTTGTTTTATTTCATATTTGTAATTTGTTTTGCGATAAACTTCATACTGACGATGCGAATAACGATTTTCTATAATTTTTGCCCCTGCAATTTTTGAAAGACGATCAGAAACCATTCGTAGATTACGTTCTGACTTATAATCCCATAGAAACTTTTTATCAGAATTCTGATCAATTGAATTTAGGATGATGTGATTGTGGATATGATCTTTATCCATATGAGTTGCTACGATAAAACGAAATCTACCTCCTGTCAACTCTTTAACTGTCTCATAACCAATCTGATTGATTTGTTCGGGAGTAAGATTGTCATCTGGAGAAAAGGACTGAATGATGTGATGAGAATGAATTTTTCGTTGATTTACTTCTTGCCTATCATGACGAAATTCGTAAAGACTATCATTACTTAAAAAATTATCATTGTACATCTTCACTAGTTCTTCATAACTAGGAAAATCTAAATAATTTCTCATTCCAAAATCTGAAACTAGTGTTAGTTTTTTTGTTTTACTTGGATTCAAAATATATTTGATTAGTTTACTACGATAATTTTTTCCATGAATCGCAAAGTGTTTAGTGATGACCATAAAATTTCCTCAATTTTTCAGATTGAATAAGAAAATCTTTCTCCACTTCTACTATTAACTCTTCTATACCTTTTCTCAATTCATCTAATTCAACTTTCTTTATTAAATTCGAATAATTTATGCTTCTGGCTATTTGATTAATATTATTTCCGATTCGTTTTAATTCAAAAATCAAATCTTGATAACTATTTGTATCAATGGTGATAAAATTCATACCAGGATTTAGTAGAGTTCGTCTAGCATATTCTGAGAATGATAAGCAGTTACTTTTCGAGATATTTTCATTCAATTTGACTAATTCTAGGTCAGATAAAAAGACTTTTTTTAAATTTGTTCTATATCGGTGCTCCACTCTACTACCTCATGTATTTGTTACGAAAATTTTCACTAAGAGGAGCTGTTTTTTCTACCTCTTTAATTAATTCCTGAATACAAGTTAACAAAATAGAAACATGTTCGTGAGTAACCTGATGATTTGTTTTAGCAATTATCAATACTTCATAAACATCACGGCTAATTTGTTCCAACTTTTGCTGTTTCCAAAGACTGAACCATTTTTCCATCTGTTTTTGTCCATCAGACAATAGTAAGCTTTTACGGAGAAAATCAGAAAAATTATCCTCTCCTTTCTCTCTCATTAAATCTAGTATTTGTTTTTCTTCCGTTTCTGTTAAGCGAAATTGTTTCCGAATACTACGTATATCTCTTTTCATATGACTTTTCCTCCTTCATTGATACCTGTACTGACAATGTAAGCTTACAGACACTGTCAGTACATTTTTCAAAATAGCTTCAACATTTTTGTAAGGCTTTGCGAGCTCAGATATTGTGTCCACAATATCCCAAAAATCATATCGCCTGCCATTTCAAACCTTACGGTTCAAAAAACAAACGATATGACAATGTGGTGGCACGCCCCCAAACCCCCAAGATAAATCTAAATTAAAAAAAGTATAACAAATACTTTTTGATAAAATTATCACAGAAAAAGAGCCCTGTCGGACTCTTACAAATTAAAACAATGTCTCTGATATTCATACTGTCTAATGCCACTACTGTCTTTGTTCATCTTGATAGAAAAAACAAAGTAATGATCACGACCGTCTAAAGATTTGCTTTTATTAAGTTTAAAATAATGTTTTTGAGACATAGCCATTGTGCGTAAAATGTCATCAGTGATAAATGTTAACGGTATATCTAAAGCTGAATACTTGTAAAAATCTGATTCAAACCGTAAATAAGAATCAGAAAAATAATCTAGCTGCAATTTATCATCATATAATTCTTTCCGATTCATCTAGACTCTCTCCTTCTATCTGAATATCGAGTATATCTTCCCATTTTAATAGTAAAAAACCAGTGTCTGATTTAATAGATATAGACTCTTTTCTAATTTCTTTTACAATACCTGATACTACTTTTCTTCTATTCGAATGCTTAAAAACAAAAGTTGCTGGGAAGACATTTGTATACAGTTGCCGAACAAATAGAACTTTCTCTTCCATTGATAGGGAAATGGAGATATCTTCTTTATTTTTTTCTTCCCAAAGAGAACTTGAATGTTCTGACAAAAAGAAGCCCATCCACTTAGCCATCCCACGATCTTGATACTCTCTTGCAGACAAAAAAGGCAAATAAGAACGATTCATCATTTTAGTCCATCTAATCCTCCAGCTGAATGACCACCAATAAGTTTACTTCTTGCAATTGTTCTAGAAGCTTGATCTAGGGCATTTCCTTTCAATAGTGAAGTAAAACCAAATTCTGTTCGAATAGCATCGATTGCGGACTGGAGCCTTTCTTCTTTTTCTATTTTTTCAATATCATCAAATAATGAAATCAATCCAAAGGATTCATCCACTAAACCAGAATAATTCACTGCCACATTCCTGATAGCTCCTGAAGTATATTTAGTGTGAAATAACTTTAAAACGTAGTTTGTCAGTAGTGCTGTTTGATTGGTTGGTTCAATCTTGATTTGAGTATGAATAGATCGTTTCTGTTCCGCCTTAGAATACCCCAAGTGTATAGAAACTACTGTTGCTTTTTTACCAGCTCTTCTCAATCTAACTGCAACTTGTTCTGCCATCTCACGAAGTATGATCTCAATATCTCTTTGTTTAATATAATCTCTTGGTAAAACTTGAGAGTTCCCTATCCCTTTTGACTTTGGCTTATAAGGTTTATGAACATTACTTTCATCAATCCCATTGGCGTGGAACCATAACTCTAGACCCATAATGCCAAGCTCTTTTTTTATCAAGTCAGGATTAGCCTGTGCCAATTCTTTAATCGAAAAGATACCTAAACCATGTAATCTCTTCTCCATCCGATTTCCAATTCCCCAGAAATCTGTCATTTTAGGAATAGCCCATACTTTCTTTTCGACATCCTCATAGGACCAATTGGCTCTCATTGTCGGAGTCTTTTTCGCTTCATTATCTAGTGCTAACTTAGCTAATAAGGGATTGGAATTAGACATGCCTACAGTTGAATAGATTCCAGTTTTTCTCCAAATCTTTTTTTGAATAGCAGCCGAAATAATATCTAATTTATCTTTCCTACTAATACTTTTATCTGGTACAAAATAATTTAATGAACTTGTTAAATCAATAAATCCTTCATCAATTGAGTAGGGATAAATATCATCTGGTGCCGCAAAATCATGAAAGATTTTTTGAATCTCCATATTGACTGCTATATAAGTATCCATTCTCGGAGGGACAATCACGGTTGATTTTGCCCATTCCTCTATATAGCGGACATAGTCTATCGTTGTCGGTAAACCTTGCTTCTTAGCATTATAATAAGAGAATTTGCGAGTCTTTACATCAAATGGTAAATCATAGGAACGTCCAACGTTCGACTTTCCAAAGACCTTTTTAAACATAGGAGAGGAAGCAAGAATTAAACCAGCAGAATTATCTGCACGACTCATAACACAAAGCGAAGTCTTAAGTGGGTGTAATCCTCTATCTACACATTCTACACTTGCGTAAAAAGATTTCATATCAATAAAGGCAATGTCACTTTGAGGTTCTAGACTATAATCAAACCAACTCATGCTTAGTCCTCTAAAGGCATAAAGTTCCCAACTATTTTCCCTATAATGCGAGGATTCTCATCATAAGGCGCAAACTTATCTGAATAGTTCCGATTGAGTGAAACTAAACGAAGCCCATTTTCTTCACGATACACTTTCTTAATATAGGTTTGACCATCCCAATCTATGGCATAGATAGCCCCGTCATAATCAAATCCCGTTTGCTTAATAAGGGCTACAGAACCATTTTCATATGTCGGTTCCATTGAATTTCCAAACACCCATGATGCAAAGTCATAATCAAATTGATGATTAAAATAAACTGTATCGTAATTACCATCATCAAAATAAGCTGTTCCTGTACCAGCTGATAATTTTTCGTAAACTTTATAAGCAAAACGCTCAGGAATTTCTACAACCTTCGCATTCTGTTTGTTCAACAATTCTGTAGCATAATGAAGTGTTGCTTTTTGATTCTTTTTAGTTAGCTTGAGATAGGTTTCTACTATTTCATACTCTGATTCAAAATATCGAGGGTCTACATTAAAAATCTCACTCAATTTGCTTAGATTATTTTGATTCGGTTTTGTTTTACCTGATTCCCAATTAAAGTACGAAGCTCTACTAATTCCCAAACTGGATGCAAGTTGAGATTGAGATAAGCCCTGACTCTCTCTTTTTTCTTTTAATTTAGTAGGTGAAAACATCTTTTCTCCTTTGTAAGTTTATTAACTAACAAAAGAATACCATAGCTTCTTGAAAAAATCAAGAGTTTAATAAACCCCAAAGATTTAAAATAATCATAAACTGCGCTAAATTTGTACTTATAGTGTTAGGAAATCATGACTGAAGAATGCTAAAACTTTTGAAAAAATATGAAGAAGAAGAAAATAGAGAGTATAAAAAAGGATCGTTATTTTTTAATTGACGATCCAATAGACTTTATTTTAAAAATCTAACTCTACAAACCATTTCGTTTAGTTAAATCTTTCAATCTTTCTTCTCCAGATTTAAGCATCTCTTTCTCAACTGGATTCCATTCTCCAAATAGTAAGTCATGAAGAACGGTTGCCGCTGAAGTTGTATTTTCTCCTGAATCATATACACAACTTCTATCTCGTTGATACATTTGAATTCTTTCAAAGATAGCCAGTTCTTCCAATTGTCGTGTATTATCAACTAGATGATTAACAATGAAATCATGATGTTCTTTTGGAGTTGCACGTGCTTGATTTGGATTGATAGCGTACAGTTCTTCGTATCGGATAAGGGTACTCAGATAAGACAGTTCAGGCTTTGTCGCAATTAAGGCTAATTGTACTTCATATCCCTTATTTTTCAAGAGTTGTGTGGTTTTCTTTGGAACATCAACTGTTCGTAAAGTTCCCTCTATCAAAAGATTGTATCCTAATTGACTCAATTCTGTTACTAAAGACTCTACCATTTTCCCCGCAAACTCTTTGGTGTATTCTACACTATCTTTGCCATATTCTTGCTGCAGTTCTAAATAGTGTGGATGTTGAGAGCGAAAACTATCGCCATCTATGATAACAATATTTCCTTGAAATTCTTTCTGTTTAATACGATGAATTGTAGTCTTACCAGCTCCACTTTGCCCTCCAAGCAAAATCGCTATAGGTTGCTTACTGGACTTTTTTCCTCTTGTCAGAGAACGAAGATTCCGTGCTAGAGCATGTTTGAATTCACTATCAGTATAATCTTGGATTTCCATTAGGCTACCATCCGTTTTTCAGATATCTCTAACATACGTTCAATTCCATCCAAATAGCCGCTATACCTCTCTATTTCATCAAAATTATCTACTAAATAGATATTCGTATGAATCAAGTCAGATAGATCATCACTCATTAAAATCCAAGGATTAGATTCATCATCAATGCTAATTCCCTGACTATCTTGATAACGATAGAGTCGTGATAATAGATTAGCTCCTCTTTCTTTCACAATTTCAATTTTTAAAGTCAATTCATAATCTTCAACAGGATTGAGCATTTTATCTTCTCCTACAATATCGACATAAGATACATTAAACTTCTGACAAATGATGTCTATTAGTTCCGTAGAGACTGAACTCGTTCCATTTTCATACCGGCTCAAGCTATTTCGAGAAATTCCTACAATTCGGGCAAAGTCGTCTTGTGTTAAGTCATGTGTTTTACGTAAGGATTTTATGTTCTTTCCAATCATGGCAAACTCCTTTTATTTTTATACCACCATTATAACATTTAGAAAAAGTAAATGCACCATTTTTGGTGCATTATTGGCTGTTTTTCCTAAATCTCTCTAAATTCTTCTCCAATTGTTCCTTATGAAGTTGATTCTTAGCTTCCTTTAATGTGTCGTCCAAAGTTTCTTCTCTGTAAGTTGCTTCTGTTTTTAGTTGTTGTGATTCTTGATTTGGAGTGAAAATGATATCTAGCAGTCGGTCTATTTTTTCAAGATCTTGGACAGACATATCAGATAGTCTATGAATCAGCTTTTTAAATACATCACTATTGTCGTGATTTTTCTTAAAAAATGTTGTAAACATCTATAACCTCTCAAAAAAAGCAGCCTATCAGGACTGCTTAGTGTAATTCGGAAATCGCATCATAAATTGACTGCAATTTCTTATTGTCTTTATTCTTTGTGTCGATCAACGTATGTAGCTCTTCAATTTTCTTTTGACTACTTTGAATATCGCTATTGTTATCCGCAATAAGTCTTTTAAGATGTTGCTGATAACTTGTAGTGATATCTGTCTCTTTTCCTGTTCTAACCTCTGTAACTTTGGGCTTAGAACTAGAATTTGATTCCGTCACAGGTGCTTGTTTACGCTTTTGAAAAGCTGCTTCATAATTTACATCATTACCTCCTTGATGATTTCCAAATAAGGCCGCAATTTTATCTGGATCTTCTTGATTTTCTGATTTACTTTCTAATGGTTGATTAAAATTCCAATCTTTTGTCATTCACTCATTTCATCCTTTCTAAATTCAGAATCATCGAATTGTCTTTCTTTACCAAAGGCATGGTCAAGAGCTTCTTCAAAACTCATGTGACTAATGCTTTGACGCCTTTTGAACGTCGCAAACATCGCTGTCTCCAGTTGCTCTTTATAAGCAGCTAGTTTTTCTGTCTCTCTTGCTACCTTACTTTCTTGCCTAGTGACCTTTTCTTCTAAGCGTTCAATAATGGTCATATACGATCCTCCTTCATTCTAATATTAGCTAAAACACCTTGATTTTGTTATCACAATTCTAAACATTGAGAGGTTTGTCTTACTGGTTGATTCCCCAATGCCTCCTTTGCAGTCTCAAGCATCAAATGTAAGTCTGATTTCTTTTCTCGAAGGACATCATTCCAGTCTACTTTTTCTTTCCCAGTTTCATTATCAGGGAAATCCAGGAAAACAGGCAATCCAGCTTGAGATAACTTATCGGAAAAATCTTTTCCTGCATCATCACAATCTACCGCAAGTGTCAATAAATCAGGATGATTATCAAAATAGCTGGTGGTATCACGAATTGTATTCATCAAAGGCAATAACTTTGAAGGTATTACTGTATCTAAGAATTCCAACTTCTGATTTTCTTCAGCTATTAGTCGTAAAGTTTGATAAGCAACAACAGACCTTTTTAATCCCTCTATAGATACCAAACGAACATCAAATAGATTTTGTTGATGAAGTTCGTAATAGCTCATCAAGTCGATGAACGATTCACAAAAGACCAGTCTATTTGGTTTACCAATGTCAAAGGATATTCCAACATGTCCATGGCTTCCTTTTAGAATCGTTTTTAACCTTTCTCTAGGAAGAGAGTGATTCTTATAAATTCCTTGTAAGCTTGCTGCCTGCAGCTTGTGGCGATGATCAAAGCTTTTAAAAACGTTAACAGGTTCAACTGTTTCATTTGTTTTCCAACTAGCTTGTGCTATCAAACCTTGTTGAATCATCTTTTGTATGATTTCTTCTGAGATTCCTCTACATTCTGTTAAGTAATATCTAGTCAAACTGCAGTTAGAATCTTCTACTCTCTTTAAAGGATAATAAAATGGTCTCTCTCTTTTTTCTTGAATAGCTTCTTTTTGAAAAGGTTCTTCAGAAAGAAAGGCTAGAGCTTCTTTAAAGGAAATTCCCTTAACAAGTCGAACAAAATCAATGACATCACCTTGAATATCTCTTGAAAACCATTTAAAAGTATTGGTAGTTGAAAAAATCCGAAATGAATCGTGTTCAGGATGTTCATAGACACTGCTCGAAACTTGTTTAAAGGAGATACCTAAACGATTGGCTACATCAAGAATTGAAATTTGCTTACATTCTTCTATTCCCATGCAATATCATCATTTTGTCGTAGTATTTGGCAGTGATGGTATTGATGATGATTCTTCTAAAGTTTTAGGAGTTGCATTATCTAAATCATCTAACCCAGATTTCCAAACCTGTACTTGATTGACCAATAACTTACCTGGTAGTTTCGAATAAGACAACTTAACCGTTCTGGTTTCTGTCTGATTGGTCTTTGATTGGTTGGCATTCTTTAAATCGGATACATAGGTTACATTATAAGACACCATAGCAATGGCTTGATTCGTAGTCTGATTGACAAAGATATCAGCTTTTTCAAAATGATAATCCAAAATATAATCCTTATACACTTGGTTCATGGCATCATTTTGACTTGACAATTCTTGAGAATAAGCTGATTCAGTCATATAAGGTTGAATACGTGTATTATTTTCTCCGAGCTTTTCTTTCGTATAGTACTGTGTCAAAAATTCTTTTACAGTATCTGATGACAAAATACTTGCTTTATCTTCTGCTTGTTTGTCCTCTACAAGTTTAGCTGCAGCCAATTCAATCTCTTTACGACTTTGTTTAGCAGTAGAATGTTGACCAGCAGTATATCCCATCATGAGAATAAAGCTAGTTGCAGCCACTGCTCCAACACTAATTAAGGCTTTAGTTTTGACTTTATTTAACATCTTAGACCTTCTTTCTATAAAAACTAGGTCAAGAATAACAAAAAGAACTTGTAAGTTTTATCACATCACAACGAAAGGTAATTCCTACATTTCAGGCGCAAAATCGTACAGTTCAGAGAAAAAAATAAAACTAGCTGTCTTTGAAGTATAATAGACTTATTGGAAAAAAATAAAATGCATACTGTACTATGCTATACTATAGTTAAGAAAACTATTTACAAAAGATCATGCAACTAACTTCTGAGAACTTTAAATTATTTATTAGTGTAAAAAAGGACACCTTCCCAACGAAGATATCCTGTCTAAATAAAGCTTATAAAACCAAACACTATAAAGGAGGACGTCCAAAAACGCTAAGTCTATAAAAACAGTTGATGCTAAACTTGCGTTATTTATTCTATTGACCAACTCTACGTCTCCTAGCTTTTGATTTTGGTCTTGGATTAGCGACAGTCACCGAACGATAATATTGGTAGAAGATACTCTTCGTTCTTCAGGTCTATTTGCCTTAGACAACTTAAAAGCAGCAAGTGTCACTATAGCTATTGATGTCATAGAAAGTCCTATTTCAACGTCCTAAAAGAAACCAAAGTAAAATTATTCAGGAAAAAAGAGACACACCATGAAGACACAAATCATACTCGATTTAACACCACTTCATGCCTGCTAATTAGTTTTTTAAGAAGGTCATACACATGATTTTACTCTTTTTAAGAAAGGATAGGTCAAGTTTGCCAGAGCAATCACTTGATTTTCTGTATTTGGATTATTTATGCATTATGAATATTCATAATATAACCTTCATTCCTGTTAAAAATTCTAAAAAGCATCTATTGACTGAAGAGGATAAGAAGTTTAATAGAGATACTTGTAATACGTATTAAAATTGAGCATTTTAATGCTAAGTATAAAACTTTTCAATTTATGGAATCATCAACTATGAGTTAAAATAATTTTCGAACAAAGGCTGTCCAAAAAACTTGATATAATGCGTTTTATTATGGGAATATTCATTTCATTTACTCCTGAAATTGAGTTTTTACCCAGACTCATTAATGTTATTGATATAATCCAATAATAATGATAATATCAAATAGTAATAAAAAAATTTGATAGTATTTTTTCATAATCTGTCACGCTTTCTAATGATTTTTTATGGTAAATGGAGATAAATATGATTATAGGTGAAACTTATAGAAAAATACGAGAAGGAAAAGGTATTTCTATTTCTTCATTAGCAGGTGCAGAAATTTCAAAGTCTCAAATATCTAGATTTGAATTAGGAGAGACAGAAATCTCATTTTTTAAATTATTATATCTACTTGAAAAAATAGGTGTAACACTAGAGGAGTTTTTGCTTTCATGTAATAATTATCAGCCTTCAGACTTCAATACCTTGATACGCTTAGTTCAACAGGCTGCATACAATCAAGAAATCAAATCATTACTTAATATGGTAAGCAAAGAGATGGAACTGTTTAGAGAAACCAAATCTCATTATCATAAGTTAAACGCTATTTTCATTGAAAGTATTATCTATGGAATTGATAATACTCATCAATTGAGTAATCAAGACACCTCTTATCTTACTAATTATTTATTTTCTGTTGAAAACTGGGGATATTACGAAATTCTTATTCTTGGAAATTGTTGTCGAGCAATATTACCAAATTTATTATTTAGATATGCCAAAGAGGCGCTTAAAAAAGGAAAGTTGTATAGTTCTATACCTAGAAATAAACAAGCTCTCGTTCAATTACTTCTTAATTCACTTCTTATTATGATTGAAAACAGCTTATATGAGGAAGCTTTATTTTTAGAACAAGCTACTAAGAATATATTATCTAATTCCACAGATTTTTTTGAACAAACTATTCTTTTGTATTTAGAAGGATTTTTTGAACTTAAATTTCATCATAATCAAAAATCAATTTTAAAAATAGAAGATGCTTTAAAAATTTTTGAATTATTCAATAAAACATTATACAAAAATTATAAAGATTACTACAAAAAAAATATTATCATTTTATTACAATGTGGTAATTCCTATTTTGAATAATTGCTTTTTTTGAAAAACTTTTTAATTCATCTAAAGAAATCAATTCCAGCTCTTCAGCAATACTATCCCAACTTGGAATATCAAATAATTTTTCTCTACAAATTGTTTTTAAATATTCATTTTTATTAACTTCACAATTTATGTACAATTCATTGATTACTCTTTTTTTAGCCTTATAAAATAATAGTTCATCAGATAAATCGGATTCATTAACAAGATTGTTCTCCAGTGTTTTAATCAATTTTTTCTTATAGATTGTAGGTGTTATAGTTACTATTTTTAGTAAAGTCATATTACTATAAAATATTGGGTATGATACAATACTATATATCCATTGCTTTTGTGTCCTTAACTTATGGCCTAATAATGAATCTTTAATACCAGTTAACATCGAGTTTAAGATACTTAACATTGCCATTTCATGAGATGATGCTACCATACCAGATATATCTAGATACATAGAAATTTCAGAAAGTTCTTGTTGTTTATCTAATTCCGTTAAACCAGTTGAAAAAGCCGGAGAGTTAATTTCTACAGATGATCCACTTAAAGGTAACATATTTTCAATACTTATGATTTCACTTTGTAGAAAACTTGGACCAGCAATAGCAATCTGGAATTCTCCTGCTTGAATATTTTTCATATAAACAAAGTATAAATTTCTAATTATCTTTTTATATTTTCTTAAATGCTCGTAAAGCCTTATTCTATGTGCTTTCGAGTATTTTTACTGTAGGAAGATACTTCACGTTTCTTTGCATATTTCCTCATGTCTTAGCTGTCAGAAGTGGTAAATAAGTAGTAAATTCATTTGTACTACTAAGCAACAAGACGCTCCTGTTGCTTCTCTTTATTCAAGCGTTTCATTTCTGCCATTGCAGAATCGAATGTTGCATGTGCGTAATAGTTCAGCGTCATGGCTATATTAGCATGTCCCATAATGTACTGTAATGCCTTTGGATTCATTCCTGCATTTGCATAGTTGGTACAGAATGTATGTCGCAAACTATGTGGAGTGATGTGTGGCAATTTATCCTCGTTATACTTATTGTATTTCTTAACAAGACCTTTCATCATGCCGTTGTAATCACTTGCCACTTTTGGATAGTTCTTTCTATTAAGAAAGAGGAAATCACTATATCCATCAATCTCAACACGCTTATCATTCTTTCGATTCGCTAACACTCGCTTAAATGCTTGATAGGCTTCTTCAACCATAGGAACTTGACGTTCGCCACTTTTGGTCTTTGGTGTTTCAATGTAGTACCCAATTTCAGTATCTCTCAATAGCTGATGGTCTATATTGACAAGACGATTCTCAAAATCTAAATCTGGAAGTGTCAAACCACCAAACTCTGAAATACGAAGACCTGTTTTTAAGAGTATCAGAATTTCATCATAATTTTTGCTGTAGGTTTTATCAGCTTTTGCAAAGGCTAACAGTTTTTCTTCCTGTTCTTCTGTTAGTACGGTCTTAGGGACAGTATCATCATCAAGAACTGCTTTCAGTTGAAAGTCAAATGGATTCTTCCGAACACAATCATCTTGTATCGCAATATAGAATGAAGCCTTTAAAGAACGTTTGTAGTTATTGATGGTTTGATAAGCATAACCATTTTCACTCATTCTAATAGCCCATTCTTTAGCGTCTGATGGCTTAATACTGTCAATACTTCTTACACCTAACTTGTCTTTCTTCAAAATATCCATAAGATATTTGCGTCCAGTTTCAGTGTTTTTTCTAACCTTTGGTCTTTGAGCGTTCTGTTTTGCGTAAAGCTGGCAGAGTGTCATTTTCTTTCCTACAACATCAATACCATCATGAATGTCTTTCTGTAACTCTGCGATTTTCTCTCTAAGTGAGATACAATCACGCTTTCCTGCTGGTACTCGGTCTGTAGCCACAAGTTTCCACGAGTAAACAAATTGCGGTTCTCCAAATGAATCTATATATTTGTATAAGTATCTTCCGTCTTTTCGTTGGCTCTCTCCAGTCTTTAAGATTCGACCTTTATTGTCACGTCTTTTTTCTGACATGGCATTTGCTCCTTTCCTTTATGGAAAGAGCCTTGATACGACTTAATACTATTTTATCATATACAAGACCCTTTGGCGACGCTAGATTGCGTCCAATGTATCTATAATTTTTTCAAATTGTTTTCGTTTAATCTGAATACGATTGCCATTCATAATCAGCCAATTTGCATTTTTATTTTCCTCTGCCAAGCGTCGTAGCTTGTTTTCGCCAATACGAAAATATTTTGACGCTTCTTCAATGGTTAGGGTATAACGTTCCCAAATAGGAATGTCAGTCTGCTTCATAAAATCCTCCTTTCCAAATCACTTATTTGGATTTCATAAAAGTTGTTTTACCAGCAATCGAACAGCTTTAGCAAAGCTCACGGGAGTTCCACCCCTGCATGGTTCTCATGTAGCCATACTCATTGCCTGCGACGGTTTTATCACGCTCGGACTATTGACTGTATGGGAGTATCATTATCACGATAAGAATGTCGTTGCAGGCAATCCTGCTAAAGATTGCTTCTCGGATCACTAACATGAATCGCTCGCTATCTTTATAAGATAGGTCATGGCGGTTAGTTCCGTTGGCTCTTTTCTTATCGAAACGTATTCGATTACTTTTATTCAGTTTTCAAAGAACAATGGCTCGTTAGCCTATCAAAACACATTGAAAGCTCAATATGCTTTGGTGGAATAACAAACCTCCCTGTTCGGGAAGCGTGGAATGGTTTAGCACGCTTCCACGAAAGGAGAGAGGATATTACTTAATTTCAAATGACAAAATCTTTGTAATCAGTCTGGTTTCCATTCTTCCACGTAAGACTTCATCAACGACCATACTTTGATTGCCATATTCATCTTTCATAAGTCGTAGGGAACGCTTCGTTATGTACCCTCTGTAATGATGTAGAATCTGGTTAATCGCTTCGGTATCGCCATCTGTTGCCTTTACAATGAGAGGAAAGGGAATCATAGGATATTGTGTTTTCATTCTTCAAATTCCTCCATAAACTTTTTAATTAAGGCTAGTCCACTGGTTCTATGCCGATAGACAGTAGAACGGTTCAATTTCAACAGGTCTGCAATTTCTGAATCGCTCATGTCCATAAAGTAAAACAGCAGTAGAATTTCACGTTTCTTGTCTGGCAACTCACGTAATGCTTCACTCAATAAATCATTTTCAACACCAACTGATATTCCATTGAGTGTAAAAATCTGAAAGTCAGTTGAATAGTTATCTGTTGTCGCAAACTGGCTAACAAGATAATCGCCAACATCAGAAAAGGACACTTCACGCTTTGCGATCCTTGAAAGATAAAGCAGATAATTCTTTCGCTCGTCTTCCATAGCACGTTTACAGATATAGTCAAACTGATTTTCTATTGTGGTCTGAAAAAAAGATGGTTTCATGTTTCTCACCCCCTTTCTGTCTAGGAAAGGAAGTGAGCCTTGCTCTTTTATCTCCTTTCACTCTTAGTCCCAATGTGAAAGGGGGATTTGTTGCATTACTGATGAATAAACTTTGTAAAAAAGTTCTGAATAACCAAAAAAGCACACAAACAGATTGATTTCTCTGTTTACATGCTTTTATTTTTCTATCTATATGATTTATAAAACCACATTGGTGGACGTACTTATCTATTGCAGATAGACGACTTTTTTTGATAAATACTCAATGTGGGGAACTTGATTGTATGTGATATACTTCATGGCGACTTTGACCTCCAACAAACCGCCATTTGGAAGTAAGATACAATATTTTAACAGCATAAATAGCACTACCATATAACGGTTTTTTTTATTGGCGTTTAGTAGTGCTTTTTATTAAATATGAACCTATAAACTATATAACATGTTTTTCTATACCTGTTTCTAATTCAATAGGAACAGTAAAATGTATAGAGGTGGTCTACTATGCGTAAAAAAGAAGATAAATATGATTTTAGAGCCTTTGGTTTAGCCATTAAAGAAGCTCGATTGAAACGAGGTTTAACTCGTGAACAAGTGGGAGCATTGATTGAAATTGACCCACGTTACTTAACTAATATTGAAAATAAGGGGCAACACCCCAGCATACAAGTTCTTTATGACCTTGTATCGTTACTTCATGTTTCCGTTGATGAATTTTTCTTACCTGGGGTCCCGAGCGCTTAGTGGGAATTTGTATCGATAAGGGGTACAAATTCCCACTAAACCAATGTTTCAAGGCCTATTTATTTTTTATATTCAATTCTCTTAAGTGTTTAGGAATAGATAACAAGTCAAATTTATACTCTCCAAGAAAAGTGATATGCTCCCAATTAATAGGAGATACATGCTTCATATACTTAGTTACTTCGGGATCTATTTTGACGAGATAATTATAAGCTGCTTGTAAGTAGACGGCGTTCCATATACTTATTGCATTTATTAACACATTAAGCGCACTAGCACTTTGAAGTTGTCGGCGAATATCGCGCTCCATAAATTTTCCGCGTCGCCCAAAAAATAGTTCTCTAGCTAAAGCATTAATCGCTTCTGTCTTATTTAGTCCATGAGTGATCCTTCGCCGTAGCTCACTATCTGTAATATAATCTATCATAAAAATGCTCTTTTCAATGCGACCTAGTTCTCTCAGTGCAAGAGCTACTCTATTCTTACGTGCGTATGAGCCTAGCTTTCCTAATAGTAAAGAACTAGATACTTTTCCTGTTTGAATCGAATAGGCGATTCGTTTAATTTCATCATAGTTTTCTTCAATAATTTTTACATTGATTTTTCCGCTTATATCTTCTGATAAGTTAGGGTAGTAGGAAGGTGATTTGATAGAAAATAATTGTGATTTTTTTATATTTCTGATGCGAGGTTCAAAATCAAAGCCTAGTAATGCGGTCATTCCAAACACCTGATCAGAATACCCATTTGTATCAGTAAAATGTTCCTCAATATCTAGATCTGTTTCATGATAAAGTAGGCCATCAAGGGTATGAGTAGCTTCCCTTGTATTAGTTGAAGCAACCTCGATATGATGAGTCGTATGCCTATCATTTATTGATCGAATCATTGTAGCTCCTTTTTCCATACTTTTGTAATGTGGATTAACATCGGATTTTAGAGCTGAGACGCCCACTGGGACGCGCATTCCGTCTGAAGCAGTGGTTTTTCCTTCACCCCAAAAGTCTGCAACAGGAAGCTTTAACTGATAATTAACCAAAACAGATTGAGCACGAGTCAGAGCTTCTTTATAAAAGCGCCATTGTTTGGCATTGGCTAACTGAGAATAAGAAATTCCAGGAGTTGATTGGGCCATTTTTTCAAGACCAATATTCATCCCTAAACCCAGCAAAGCAGCAAAAATAATTTTTCTTTCTTGTTCACTCGGCGGTTTCCCTGTAGAATCATGACTAAATTCTTGTGAAAAGTTGGTCCAACTGTCCACCTCAATTAAAAGATCACTAAGCCTTATCTTAGGAATTATTGAATAAAGTTTTTTTCTATATATTTCTGCTTCGCTAGGTGTAACTTTTTCCAACTTTTTAAGGTTTGCTCTTGAAATTCTCTTATCAACTGTCGAATAAAATTGAAGCTGTAAATCTAAAATTATTTCCCGATCCTTTAAATAGTCCTCAAACGTGTCTGGAATAGTTTCTGAATCAATACAAGCAGATAAATCAACTAAGTAATCATCAATATTTCGATGGATCATACTTCCTTCAACTGAAATATCTCCTGATCGAATATTGTTCTTTAGCTCGGTGAAAGCTACTAACTCATAGTAAGACCGATCTATTTTCCCCTCTTCTGGCCGAACAAGGCTTTTCCATTTTTTACTCACAAAATCAGTAGAAGTATCTGCCGGTATTTTTCTTTTACCACTATTGTGTAAATCAGTTAGTTGAGTTAGGGCCATGAGGACTGGATTTGCTGCCGGAGTTGCTTTGAACGAAAGGGTCCTCAATAACATTGGCGTGTATCTTCGGAGGTAATTAGCTTTATTTCGAACCATTTCTAAATAGCCATGATTTTTATTACCTGTAATTTTTTTAGCTTCTTCTCCATCTTGTACTAAATCTTCCCAAGGCATGATTCGTTCAATTTCGTCAAAAGGATTACTATCATTATCTTTTGCAAAGTGAAGAGCATCAATTAAAGAAGCATAATGTTCCAATTTTTTAGTAGCCAATTTTCCTTTTTCTTTTAACTGTTCTTGTGAATCACGTGTCCCTTTGCGTTTAATACTTGCTAAAATGCGGTCATTAATCTCAATCAGTTGATCGATCAGATATTGATGATGATTGACTAAAAAAGCAATAAGTAAAGAGTATCTTTTTTCAAGCTCAAAACGGGAGAAGTCATATGCATCATAATTTTCCCCTAGTCTAGCTAGCTGAAGAAACCTGTTCCGATTAATATGGGAGACATTAATTGTCCCGAGTCCCATGGAAGCAATCACTTCCACTTTTTTACAAATACTCATAAAGCTTTCTGGATTTGCCTTACCTGGAATGTCTTTTAGCCAAGCGAGTTTAGTTATTTTCGTCTCTTCATAAATTTGAAACAAACTCTCTAGTTTTTCAATTTGTATATCTGTTAATGAACAGAGTAATATTGAAAATAAGTTGTTTTCTGCTTTATCTCGACAGCGGCTTATAATGTCTTCAAGTGTAGCTATAGATGGAAAAATAATTCTTTTTCGAGTTAAGAAATCAATTGTTTTTTTCATTAGATAGATAGAGTCATCATTTTCTAAAGCTAGTTCAATTAAATATTCTATTAACTGTTTTTGTGTATTAGCACTACCGAATCGATGATAGTTGAATACTTCTAAGATCTCGTTGAAGTGATTTGCACGTGTATTTCTATGATCATATGAATTTAAATCAATTGCATCAAGATGGAGCTGTCGACTCACATAAGAAGTTAGTCTGGTTGATTTAATCGGCCAATTACTTAAAGAACACCCAGGATACCGGGCCAAACAAAGTTGTATCGCAAATCCTAGTTTATTGACCTTTCCACGGTGTTGATTAATAACCTCCAGATCATAATCAGAAAAACTAAAATACGCTTTAAAATCCTCTTCTGATAAGTGGTCTACAGAAAGAAGTTGTTCACGCTGTGAAGTAGTTAAAATTCTTTTCATAGCCATATCTTAAGCATTCCTTTTATTGAGGTAACGGTAAAAGGTTGTTTTGCTTAATTTAGAGGCATCAAGAATTTGACGAATAGAATACTCTTTGCTGTCATACATTTTTAAAGCTAAATCAATTGATAGCTTACCTTTACTTGGACGGCCCCCTTTTTTTCCTCGGACTCTGGCTGCCTTAAGACCAGAGTTAGTTCGTTCAATAATAATATCCCGTTCCAGTTCTGCTAAACTAACCATAACTCGGAAAAAGAATCTTCCCATAGACGTTGAAGTATCTACGTTATCTTGAATAGATATAAAATTGACACTAAGTTCTTCAAATAATTCAGAAAGTTCAATCAAATGTTTAGTTGATCGTGAAATTCGATCTAACTTGTAAATGACAACAGAATCTCCTTCACGTAGTAGGTTGATCATTTCTTCTAATTGCGGTCGGTCTTTTTTCGCACCAGTTACTTTTTCTTGAAATAATTTATCAATTCCATAATGAGTAAGTGCATCAATTTGTAAACTAAGATTTTGATCATCCGTACTCACTCGAGCATAGCCAAAAATCATAAAAAAACCTCCTTAATTTTATAATTTAAATGTACCATAACTCATTAAGTATAACTATATAGGAACTATGAAAAAGGAACGGATTTTGGTACTTGATTTACTTAAAAAACATTTAGAAAAAGCAGGAAAATGAAAAGGTACCATAAACGGTCGTTTATGGTACCTTTCAAATTTATCCTTATTGTACAAAATAACAGCGAAATTTTTAAATCTATTCCTTATCGATACAAATTCCCCGTAGGCGCTAGGGACCTCTTTAGCTCCTTGGAAGCTGTCAGTAGTATACCTAATAATTTATCTACATTCCCTTTAGTAACGTGTAACTTTCCAAATTTACAAAAGCGACTCATAGAATTATTTCCTCCCGTTAAATAATAGATAACTATTAAAAATAGACAATACTTGCTCATAAGTAACGGTACTTAAATTGTTTACTTTGGCGTGTTTCATTGCTTGATGAAACTGATTTTTAGTAAACAGTTGACGATATTCTCGATTGACCCATTTTGAAACAAAGTACGTATATAGCTTCCAATATTTATCTGGAACATCTGTGGTATGGCGGGTAAGTTTTATTAAGACACTGTTTACTTTTGGTTTAGGATGAAAGCATTCCGCTGGCAGCTTAAGCAATTGCTGAATCGAGACTTGAGTGTGCAAGAGCAACCCTAGTGTTCGGTGAATATCCAAGGTACGCTTGTAGAATCCTTCTTCAACAATCAGATAGATGTCAGACGCATGGCTTTCAAAAACCACTTTTTTAATAATTTGTGTGCTTAAATGGTAAGGAATATTCCCAACAATTTTATACCTCTGTTTGTTAGGGAATTGAAACTGTAGAATATCTTGGTGAATTAAAGTGACACGAATGTTCAGTTTTAATTTTTCTGACGATAAGTTGAATAGATGACTGTCTAATTCAATAGACGTTACCTGTTTACTTATTTTAGCCAGTTTCGTCGTTAAATGCCCTTTACCTGTTCCAATTTCGTAAACGGTATCGGTTTCTTTTAAATTCAATTGTTTTATTATTTGGTTGAGTACTTTTTCACTCGTTAAAAAGTTTTGAGAATATTTTATATTTTTGTTCATGTAATCACTCCTGAAGTGATTACATCTATAAATAAATACAGAAGTTAAACGATTTGTTTGTAATTTTAGTTATCTGTTTAAAAAGTCATAAGATTAGTCACTGGTAGGAATTAATCTAACGTATTTATTTATCTGCGTAATCACTGTTTTTAGTCTGTTTCAAAACAGTAGATGTTTTATCTACATTACGCATTTGGAATACCAACATGACGAATCCCTCCTTCTTAATTACAAATTTTTAGCATCTAATTTAACTTCAATTCCTATTATACAAAATTTTAAGATAATGCACAATCAACACACTCTTAAGTTTGCTTCTAAGTCTTATTTCCATAACTTTAGGGTTAACCATACGCAAGACCAATCACTCTCGGACAATACTCATGATTTTAATGATAAAATCCATGTTAAACCCATAGATAAGAAATACACCTGCAATAACCGTTACCTGTTTGTGCCAATTTAAAAATGCACCACTTTTTTATAATTAAAACGGTTGAAAACTGTACCACTAATAACTCACAATAGAGAGATGTCACCGTCAAGTTAAATGTACAAAATAACAGCGAAATTTTTAAATCTATTTCTTATCGATACAAATTCCTCGTAGGCGCTCGGGACCCCTACCTGCTAATAACTTGGTAAGAAGCACCCGACGATTACAGATAGAGAAATACATGGATAGCTTTACAGACAAAGAACTATCCTTAATGGAATCTTTAGCCAGCGGTATCAACGAAGCAAGAAACATCGAAGACTAATTAAAAGAATCCATACATAACGGAAAGAGCCGATAAAATGAGATTGTATTAATCTCATTTTATCGGCTCTGCGTCTTTGCGTCTGGCTCTGTAATCACAGTTACTTTGAACTGCTTTATTTCAATTAAATTTTCTTGTCTGCATTTCGGACAATAGAGGGGGAATTTTTTTAATTCAGTATCTTCCCTTATCTTTAATCGTGTTTTATTTCCACATACAGGACACAATATCCACTTGTAGTTTATAATAACTATCTCCTCCTTTACACTTTAATTCAAATCTTTATTAAAAAATATTTCATCTTATTTAACAAGAAACCATATTTATATAACAACATAAAATACACTAAGTTATTTTATTGAACATATATCGTACTTTATCTATCCGACTATTTGGACGACGGGGCTGGCAAACAGGTTCACCGGTAGTAACATGGTACCCTTTTAACTCTGTTAAACAAACACTACGTCCATTTGTAAAGAAAGTTAAATCACTACGATATTCTTGAATACACCGAGCAGGGATTTCTCCACTAAGAATGACCTCATTATTTTTCAATTGAGTGTCTACGATGTTCGCACAATATTTAGGAGCATCGTTGTATGCTCGTGAAAGATATTCCTGTGGCGCATAAATTTTAAAACTAAGATATGGCTCTAACAATTCTGTTCCAGCTTTTTTTAAGACTTGTTCCAATACAATAGGAGCAAGCATCCGAAAATCTGCTGGGGTACTAACAGGGCTATAGTATAAGCCATACTTAAAACAGATTTTACAATCCGTCACATTCCAACCATATAATCCTTGTTCGCAACCATAGCGTATCCCTTCCATAACTGCATTTTGAAACGATTGATTTAAGTATCCAAGAGAAACCGAGCTCTCATACTGTACTCCGCTCCCTAATGGAAGCTGTTCTACAGATAGACCAATGGAAGCCCAGAAAGGATTCGGTGGAACTTCGATGTGAATGGTATACTCTGCTTTTTTTAACGGTCTTTCCATATAAATGACTGTAGGCTCTTTTATTTCTATCTCCACATGATACTTTTCTTGCAGCAGAGCACAAGTCACTTCCATTTGTACTTTCCCTAAGAAAGAAAGTATGATTTCATGTGTCGCAGAATCCACATAATATCGCAGAAGCGGGTCACTGTCGGAGATTTCTAAAAGTGCATCAAGTAACATTTCCCTTTGTTGAGGTTTGCTCGGTTCAACAGTCGTTTGCAGCAGAGGGAGGGGATTTTCAATTCTCTCTCTCTGTGGCAATAGCTTTGTATCTCCAAGAACACTATTTAACTTCAAAAACTCATTCTGCAAAATAACAATTTCCCCGGAATAAGCCTTATCGATTTTACATAATTCACCATTTATTGAAGTATACATTTCTGTAATTTTTATTTTTTCCTTTTCCGATATTCTAACCGAATCTCGCAAATGCAGTACGCCACTATAAAGACGTATATATGCAAGACGCTGTCTTTTTTCCGAATACTCAATTTTGAAAACTTTTCCGCAAAGTTCAGACTGACCTCGATGTGTTGATGAATAAAATTTATTCGTAATCACTTCTATAAGGTTATCAATCCCTATATTGTTTTTTGCACTTCCGTGATAAACAGGGAACAGAGAACAATTCTGAAATCTTATGCTTTCCTCTTGTTCGAGTTCCAATGCTTCTAATGATTTACCGGACATATATTTCTCTAAAAGGTCATCGTTTCCCTCTATTACCGTATCCCATTGTTCAGATTCGGTAAAGTTCGTCACACACATATTAGGATACAGTTCTACCTTCTGTTTGATTACAATTTCGGCAGAAAGTTTCTCTTTAATATCCTGATAAACCGTTGATAAATCAATTCCATTTTGGTCAATCTTATTGATAAAAAAGATTGTGGGAATCCCCATTTTCCTAAGTGCATGAAATAATATACGAGTTTGTGCTTGTACGCCATCTTTTGCAGAAATCAGTAGAATTGCCCCATCTAAAACTGATAATGAACGATATACTTCTGCTAAGAAATCCATATGTCCTGGCGTGTCTATGATGTTCACCTTCGTATTTTCCCACTGAAAAGAGGTTATTCCTGTCTGAATTGTAATTCCTCTCTGACGTTCTAAAAGCGTATTATCCGTCCTCGTTGTACCTTTGTCCACGCTTCCTAATTCTGTAATCGCTCCACTGTTATATAATAAGCTTTCTGTTAAGGTAGTTTTTCCTGCATCAACATGAGCTAAAACTCCAATATTAATAATTTTCATGTGATTTTCCTCCATTCAAAAACCCAAAAGGGCATAAAAATCCCAGTGATAAATACTCTTATCACTGGGATTTTTATGCATAACCATAGGCATACAAAGCATACAGATATTCTCCGGATACTTTAGAATCACATGATAAAGGTATTCTTAAACTGGGTACAAAAAACTAAGCCCTCCTAAAAAAGGACATCCAACTATTTGTTCCCACTATCAAATTGACAGTTTATTTAAGAATACCTTGCCGCATATTTATTAACTCCTTTTAAATAGATACTTAAATTATAGCACGTAAGAGCATATTTGTAAAGGAATCTCCAATTTTTTATCAAAGAGAGTACGTGATTACAAAATAGCTGTAATAATGTACCAATATTTGTTATTCTATAATCTTCCAATTACTCCCGTTCTTTTCAAGTACCAAATCAAATTGAGATACCTGCGTTGCTTTGGTCTGCTGGTCGATATACTCCACTGTCAGCGATACCGTGACTTGATTATCCTTACGATTGTGAATAGGATTTACCAGTTCTTGAAAGATGTACTCTTTTCCGATTGGTTTTAATATCCCGTCATTCACATAGTAGGAAAGTTCACTGGCTGTCGCTGTAGGATAGAGCTTGAAGAACGTCGTTAAAAACTCATTGATTTCATTGGTTGTAATGGAATCAACCGTCCCCTCACTTTCAATGGCTTTTGGTTTATAACTTGATTTCTTAGGTATGTTGGTAATGGTCGGATTCTTAACCAGTACCATATTTCCAGAACCATCTACATAGACACTCACTATATAAGCAGAGTGGACGGTCTTTGTATTTTCTCCCTCTGTAATGAGCTGGTCTACACTGTAGGTTACATTAAACTCATTGTCGCCAGTTGGCTCTACCGTCCATATCTGAAATCCTCTTACAGAAGACGATACAGGAATATCTTTACGAACTGTATCGACATTCAGAGCTTGAAGTTCCTCTGTCAGATATGCTTTCAGGTTTTCTATGCGATTATCAATGGACTTATCGGATTGCTCCCATGAATAGTAGACTTTCGCAAAGTTCTCTACAAAATTTTCTACATGATGAGTATCAACGTATTCCTTTTCTATGATAGTTGTTTCGTGAATAGTATGAGTATCTATAGCTGTAAAGTGCTTGAATATCGCAAAGCTGAAACTAAGCCCTAAAAGTACCCACAAGGCAATCACAACCTTTTTATGAGGATTGACCTTATAGACACGAGGTTTCTTTTCCTTTGGTATCTGTTTTTCTTTATTCTGATTTTTTCTAAATTTCATCATTAAATCTTCCTTTCTCATTGTTTGATTCGTCCTGCTCCCACTAAATGCTGTTGCCAGTAGGGGCTTGTTAAGTCGGCATAACCGATTGGGTCGCCTGCATGAAACATACGGTTATTGCCAAGGTATATCCCAACATGAGTAATATAAGAGCCAGCGTTATAGGTAGAATGAAAGAAAACCAAATCGCCAGCTTGTGCTTCCGATAGTGGGATATGCTGGGTCACATCATATTGCTGTTGTGCGGTTCGTGGTAAGTTAATTCCAGCTTTTCCATACGTCCATTGTGTCAGTCCGCTACAATCAAAAGAAGTAGTCGGGGAAGCTCCACCGTAAACGTATCGCCAGCCCTCATATTTCAGTGCTTCGTCCATGATGGCTTGTACCGTATCATCATCAAACTCTGTTGTGACAAGATACTGCGTTACCAGTTGCACATAAAACATATTGCCATAGTTGTATCGCCAGCCCCCATTGATAGGTATGGCTATGGGATTGGGGTAAGACACTTTTTCGCCACCTGAATACTCTTTTGAGAAACTTTGAGCCAGTTCAAAGGTATATTTATTTCCACGATTAGCCACATACCCTAAGAAACCACCACCATAATTGTAGGACTGGATAACCGATTCTAAATCTACACTGAGCCTTTCGCTACTGGCTAATAATTCACTGAAATACTTCACACCTTGCTTAATGGATTCTTCTGTACTCAATGAATTAGGTGGAAGACCGAGGGATTCCGAGGACTGCATAACATCTTCTGCTGTACCACCCGATTCCACCTGTATAATCGCAAGAAGTATATTGACGTATTCTTCAATTCCATATTCTTTGGCAACTTTTTCTACCATAGGCTTATGAGCCAGCACTTCTGCGGAAACATCCACACCGCCATAGTGAATGTTGGAAAAACCGCCATCTTGTTCATCTGAAAATAAAATGGCGACAAACAGAAGCAGTGAGAAGACCATCAAGAATAATCCCGAACCACCAATCACTAAAGTTTTCAGCTTCATGGTTTCTTACTGCCTTTCTTAATGGTGGCGGTTTTGATTGGTGGTCTACTTTTTGTATTTTGTAGTGGTACTCTTTGAACAGTAGACGGACGTTCTTTTGTGATTGAACGTTGTGAAGCTCTATCTGTTGGTGCAGTTGAAGTTACTGGCTTTTGAACCGTTCTTTCTTGAACTGTATTACTTTGACGTTCCGTTTTTAAACTTGAAGAATCGGACTTAACTGTTGGACGCTCTTGTTTGGCTTGTTGAGATTCCCTATAGGAAGCCTGTACAGTTGTTTGCCTTGAAGTCTGTCCATCATGAGATTGTTCTTGCTTAGTGGCTGGTCTTTCATGAACGGAAGAAGCTGGCTGTTTTTTCTGTTTGACCTGTTCCATTTCAGAGCGACGCTCCGCAATGGTTTTCCGTCTTTGTTCCTGCTGTTTCTTGCGTCCACTGGCTTTATCCGCTTTGGTTTGAGAAATACTTCTGGTTAAATCATGGACATTATCCGTCACTTTAGATTTTCCTTGATATACTGCATATCTTGCATTGGTCGGCAAATCCTTAACCTGTTCTTTCAAATTACCAGCAGTATCTACCATTCTGTCTTTGGTATCAGCTACTGTACCGATGGTTTGACCGATACGCTTTCCTAGTGTTGATTTTTCCTGCCCGTTTGGTCGAGAGTGATCTGCTTGTGTACTCGCAGAACTTCCCGAACCCGACTGTCCTTTTTTACCCGTAGCACTGGCAATGGCAGACCCAGCCCCTAAAGCAGTCACGGAGCGTCCAAGTTTCCGCTGTAGACGGTGCATGTGAGCGTGCATAAGCATACGAGGTTTTCTCATCATACGACTTCCCACACTTTGAGAATCGTTACTCTGTAGAGAAAACATACTCATTAAATCGCCCAGCTTAAAGTAGATTCCTGCAAAGGTCACAATCTGTAGAAAAGCAATCAAAAAGAACGGATAACCAGCCGATAAGGTATAGAGCATGGTTGAAATACTAAATGCTGTCGTAATAATCAATGTGATTCCAGCTCGTGTCAAAATGGTATTAAAGAGCTTTGTTATGGCTCGTTTTGACATACCATCAAATGATGGAATCATGCTTAAAATAAAGCTCACAGGCAGAAACATAGCATAGATGATAAAAAGTACCTGCGAGAAAATCATGATTCCTGTTAATAGGAATACAAATATGGAAATCCCAATATTGAAGACAAATAGGAAGAAGACTGTACCTAAACGGTTAATCGTCTTTGTAATCGTCATATTGGTATTGCTTCTATCTTCAATTTCTTCCGCAACAATTTTTTCTCTGTCTTCCCCATTGTTGGAATCTGGACTGGTTGAGAGCAGGCTTTCCACACGGTCAATACCAATACTTTCAATGTCTGAACTGTTATATTGAAGCAGTAGCCACGGTTGCTGAACCTGTATGGAAAATAGGCTGTCACGTATCAAGTCCACACTGTCCTTGCCTTGACTATCTGAATGGGGCATGACAATTTTTGTACCCAGTGACAAACTAGCGTTGCTGATGTCTGATGAAAAGTCATTGATTTTCTTAATATAATCGGGAGCATAGGCAATAAAGGAAGCCGATAGGATAAAAACCAGCACAAAATTCATGAGGGCATGAATTGCCTTTGTGGTTTCTCTCTTTATCAGTCCTGTATAGGCAACATAAACCCCAAGAACCAAAATCAAGAGTAAAAGGAATCCAACATAGAAACCCTCTGTTGATAGTCCACTAGGCGTAACCCCTGCAAGGGTCTGCATATTCTTGCCAATGGAATCTGCTGTAGCGGAAATGAAGTCTAAGGAATAGGCTTCCTGTACTAAGTAACCCGTCGCATTGGAAACATAAAGACTGATTGTCCAAATAAAATTGGTAATGGCATATAGTCCATACATGACTTGTTTTCCAATTCCGTCCGACCAGTTCCACGGTAGCCAGCCCCAGCTATTATCCACATAAAAATCCAGTTGATAGTTTTCAAGTGGGTATCGGCTGTATTCATTTGCCACATTGACCGTATCATCTACCAAGCCCGCAGCTTGAACCACCGTTCCCAGCATGGCTAAAAGAAAAATGGCAATCACAAGTGTGAAAGCCACTGTCATTGCCACTTTACCTAGACGTTTCAGCGTCCAGTTTGATTTTATTCTGTTTAATATTGATGGTTTCACATTTACACCTCTTTTCGCACAGGTGGTCTGGTATCAAAGGCATGGAGCAGTTCTTCAAATACAGGGTGGAACTGTATCACACCGACACGACCATATAAATCACTGATAAGGCATTGCCCGTTTTCCAAATCACGCAATCGCTTCTGATTGTTTTCGTCCTCTGGGTCTACACCAAAAAAGGCAAGGGTTTTTTTAATCTCGTTAAGGTCAGTGGAACGAAAGGCAAATTTTAAGCCGAGGTTATTTTTCAGTTTTTCATCTAAGAGGTCATCTGTATTTTGGGTCACGAAATATACCCCAGCGTTCATAGCACGACCAGCACGAACCAGCTTCATAGATAGTGTTTCCCCTTGTGCCACCTGTAAGAAGCTCCATGCTTCGTCTAAGTCTACAATCTTGAAAATACTTCGGTCTGTATGGATAAAGTCCAACGCAAAGGTACTAATGACAATCAGCATTGCTACCGATAGTAACTCCATTGTGGTATATTCCTCAAAGGAAGTTTCCTTGTCAGGAAGTACCAAGTCGGCAACCTGTATAATGTTCAGTTGTTTTTCAAGGCTGATAGACTGCTCTACATAACCATCACTAAAAAGCAGATGGGCAAAGTCATAGTCTGTAAAACTTTCGATATGGTCGGCTATGCTGGTACTTAGTGGCGTATTCTCAACCCGTAATTCTTCAATCACTTTCATCAACCCTCGCACTTCACTATTGGTTACTGCACGAATGGCTTTTCTAAGGATTGGGAAGCGTTCCCCATCACGAGAGGAAATCCCCGTAAGGAATGTCAAAATATCAATAGCCAGTGATTCAGAATCTTTGGTATTTTTCATAATTACATAAGGGTCAAGTAAGCCTTTGTTTTTCTCATCAGAAGTCAGATTGACGATATTGATTTCATGGGAAATCTCTGGCAAGGTTTCTTTCCATCTGCCACGTTCTGCTTTTGGGTCTACAATCACTGCTTGTGCCCCATAAAGCACTGCATAATAGACGATAAGGTTATTCGCAAAGGATTTACCACCACCCAGCGAACCGACAAAGGCAGACGCTAACGCATTGGTTACTGAACCCTTAACCCCTTGACTGGCAAGAGCAGGTTTCAGATAGACATTGCGTCCAGTATCTAAGCTGTAGCCAACATAAATCCCCTCATTTTCACCCAGCATTTGAGTAGCACCAAAACCTAAACCAGCGAGGAAATCAGAGGTCACGTATTGAATATAGTCATTCATATATCTTTTGCTGGCAGGTAAAAATTCTTCATGTAAGCCCAGCATATCCCCAAAAGGTCGTACCAGTTTCACGCTCAAATCATCATAGAAATCTTTCACTTCATTACAACGACGTTTAAGTTCGTCAAGGTCATTTGCTGATACCCTTACAACATAGGACAGCTTATACATAGATTCCTTGCTTTGGTCTAAATTGGTTTCCAGCTCGTTCACACTTTCCAGAGCTTCCGCCACATTAGAGCTGGTTTCATTATCACTTTGCCATGCGTGGTTATCCAAGTCTTTCAGTTCTTTCTTTTTATTGCGGACAGTAGATAGGGCTTTACGATTCGCTACAATTTCCACATTCATTGACGTATCAATCGGAAAGGTAAATTGCTGTTGCTGGTAGTAGAAGATTTCAGAGGACGGGAAGTCCAGTTCGCCGACAATACTGTTGATGGTAAAGTAAGCTACATAGGCGGTTTCGTCTTCCTGCTGGATTTTCAAATATCGCTGTTTTTCTTCCACCAGACAGCGAGTAGGCTTAATGAGGTCATAGGTTTTAATCAGTGTTTCATGTTCCAGCTTTTTCTTTGATAGAGGATACTCATACTCTTCATAGGCAGTGCCTGTCTGTCCGTAAAGGTGTTCAATCAGATAGCCGAAGTCGTCCTTATCTAATCTTCGGATTTTGAAACGACGGGAGATTTTATTTTCTAAAAGCTTTTCCATCTTCTGAAAACGCAGGATTTCATCATTACTCATACTAACAAAATCGCCCATCAGCTTATGGTTCACATCATAGACAAAATCAGTAAAAGCATTTTTTGCTTCAACGGTAAGACTTTTCATAGAAAACTCCTGATCGTTGAGAAGCAACTTAAAACCGATAAAGAAACGGTAGTCCACTTGATTTTCGCCAATCATGGATATTAAAGCGTCTGTCTGTTGGTCGATTTTGTCATAGGCAACCGTTTTGAGCTTTCCAGTGACTTCATTTTTGGAACGTTCTTGTGCAGAAAGTATGCTGGATTCTGTACTGATTTGTAAAGCATGAATCTTGCCATCACGATTTTGTGCGATAAGCTGTCTGAAAGAATCATGTACTTGTATTTTCTGTTCCGGACTTAGAAATGAGTAATTGTAGGGAACAAGCTCATAGTAAGCGTAACATTCCCCATCTTTATTCCAGACCAGATTGTTTTCAATATATTTAATTGGATATGCCATAAAATTCACTCCTAACTGCTGTAATGGCTTCTTGTGGCTGGTTTCTGCCAAGCGTTACTTTTTTTCCTGCATAGGTCAGTTTTCGTCGCAGTGCATAAGCAATGACAGACTTCAAAAATCCATAAGGCTTTTTACCATCAAAGGTTTTTGTAGACATAAACCATGTGAAAGCCACAGGAATCCCAAAGTATTTGAGAAATGCTCCCTCTATCATAGAAAGAGGGGGCAAGTTGCCAAGTATCATAACTGCAAAGAGTGACACGACAAACCATGTCATTTGCGTAAAGGTTATGGGAAACGGAAGTCTAAAGTCATTGATGGAGTACAACACTTTCTCAACAGACCAGATACTGGTATAGCTTCGTATTTTCTTCATGTAATCAATCCTTTCATAAAAATGGGGATAGTCTTTTGACTACCCCGTAAACAAGAAAATCTGCCAGTAAGAATGTACCGACAGATTTAATAGACGATTTCAAAAATCCCGTGATTGGTTGAGATAAACGTTCCCGAAAGGTCTAAATCCCGACCATAGGATTCATAATCAATATAGTTTTGAAGACTGGCTGGCACTTCGCCTAAAGCACCCGTTTCTTCAATGTAGTAGCGTGCCACGTCAGACATATCATCACAATCGGAATGAATGATAATATCTTCTTGATGTTCGCTTAATTCTTCAATACTTGAAAAATGAGTGAGCAGAGCAGATAGCTCCGATTGTAGTTCTTCTGGCAACTCCGATACCATTTCCCATAGGCGATTGAGTTCGCTAATAGAAGTGTATTCGTCAACCGTAAAGGGTAACTCGTAATCATGAATGGCGTATTCCTCATATTCATCATTCAAGCCGATTTTCTCTTTGACTTCCTCAAAATCAATGGGAAAGGTAAACCATGCACCAACTAATTCGCCCTCATTGTATTTGCCTAAATTGGCAATGTAGACTTGCATATCGTCCATGTATTCACACGTCCTTTCTTTATAGAGATTCAAAAATCCCTACCGCACTTCGTTTGGTGTACCATTCTTTTGCGGAACATAAGAAAACCACTTATATTCCACAAAATAACGGTTTAATTTAAGCACCAATAATGCGATTGAATAGCTCTAGTAAAATGTCTTTTACTCCAGCAGCGTTGAAGACTAAGCCTACCGCAATAATCGCAATAATGAGAAAGCCAATGAGTTTACTGAACTCACGCTTGAAGCCAAGATACAAGCCAATCACAACGATTGCTAAAAGTACCAGTGATTGAGCGTTTGATAGAAACCAGTTATAAAGGTTTTGTCCAAAATTCATAAAAATGTTCTCCTCTCTATATTCAATGAATTTGTGTTTAGGTTATTTCTTTGTCGTTATCACGTCCTTATCTTTTGCCGACTGTTGCTTCAAAATCTGCTCATGCCGGTCTGTCAGTTTCGCATGGTCGAGAATGTCTTTCACAACCTGCGTCTGGTTGATTTCATCAAGTTTAATCGCAACCTTTAAAGTGGGTGCGACTTGATGGGAAAGCCAGTTCAGCGTCCGCTGGAAAGAGTAAGGCTCTGGTTTTGTGGTTAGTTTTAATCGTTCACGGTTGTTCCCAATAAACCAAGCCCATTCTTCATTCAGCTTCCAATCAGAACGAGGTTTGGAATCGTCTTTATCTACAAAACGGATATACCGATTGATAATTTTAAAAGCAGTCTTTTCTGGATTGTCATAGACGAGTAAATCACGGACTGCATAATAGGCACGCTCATTTTTCAGCCGAATCTCAAAACGGTTTTTTACTTCTGCGTCTTCAATGGGAATATCATTTTTCTTGTACTGTTCATAGTCCTTTTCATAGATACAGAAATAAACTTCACTCTGTAATGAACCGATATAGAGGGTATTTCCCATACATTCCTTTTCATCTTTGCGTACCAGTTCGCCACTGCGATAGCTTTTGAAACTGCGGAAGACGGAGATACATTCTTCCTGTCTGCATTTTTCAGTGAGTACAGGGATATTCAAAATCCCTGTCTTATCGTTAATGGCAAGGTCAAGGCGTTTCATCACACCGCCAGCCACCAAAGCGTCCATAAAGAACTCATACCAGCTTCTTTGTTGAGCCAGAAGATAGCTTTCAAATTGCCGACACCCACGACCTTTCAATTCCACCAGAACTCCTTTGTCCAGTTCGTGGGAGCAGAGAACGAATATATCGCCTAAAGCATAATGCTCTGAATAAGAATAGAAACCATAGTCCTCATGAAGAAAATAGGACAGTTTCAGTTGTAAGATGTTTTCGACCACATGCTGTACGTCCGTTGTGGGAAAGCGAATTCTTACATAATCAAACAGCATTTCAAGGGGAGCGTCGGGATTGAAGCGTTCCAGAGCTTCCCAAAGGGACTGCTGTAAATCCTCTGATGGCTTGACTTTTCCTGTTTCAATATCGCTTAGATACTGCCTTGTAATACCAGTCGCAACAGCTAAACGGTTTTGAGATAGTCCATAAGCCAAGCGTTTTTCTTTTAAATGCTGTAACCAAGTTTGTTCATTCAGTAAAAATCCCTCCAATCAAAAAGGCGTATGTCAACTTTTAAAGCCCATTTGACATACGCTGAAATTTTGTAAATCCCTTGTAACCAAAGGATTTTCTAATGTTTTTTTGACTGTTTCCTGTCGATTTGTACCCCCCTGTTAGATACGGGGGGTTAAGTGCTGGCGTGGCTATTGCCACACCAGCCAGCAAGATCAGTCCACACCTGCGACTTCCGCTTCGCACGTCGCCTGCGTGGACTGTCTGCTGTTGGATAACTTTTTAATTTCCTCCAAGAAATCATATCCTTTTGGTACAAGGGGAGTATAAAACTCTGATATGACACTTGTTCCTACATCAACATAGCCACGACCTTTGATTCGCTTTAAGAAGAAATCCTTTTGTACGTCACTGCCAAACATCATGCCATAGCCCATTTCAGACATACGACCTAAAGCCACTCTGAAATTAAACTGATCACGGATTCCGTCGCCTAAATATTTTGCGTCTGGACGTTGACAAGCCAGTATTAGAAAGAAGCCAGCTTGACGACCTAACATGACAATCTGTTTCAGCTTATTCATAACTGCGGTGTTTTCTTTTGTTCCCAGCATTTCCATGAAAGCGACGTATTCATCAAAGATTAAGAAGTGTGCCGGGAGACCTAAGTAAGCATAATTTTTGCCAGTCTTATAGTTCTTCATCTGCTTCATTTCCTCACTACGTTTCATCATTTCTTCATAGAATGTTTCAATGCAAGAAAGCAAGTCTTCTTTTCTATAGTAGACATTTGCCATCACAGAACCTAAGTCCGCAAGATCAGCATTTTTCGGGTCAAGAATATACAGTTTTGAATCTGTATGAAGCAAGGCTTCAATCAGTGTCAGTATAAAGTAAGTTTTACCGCCACCTGTACCACCAGCAATCAACATATGAGGGAGCTTATCATATTCCCACCATACGTTTTTCATTAAGCGAAGTTTACCATCTTTAGCTTCTACTTCATCAATAGAAATACGACTGGCTATGGTGTCATAGAGCAAAGTATATTCCACATAGGAATCCTTTAACTCTTTATCCGTCAGCTCACAGTACAAGCCACTCTCTAATTTCTTTTCCAAGTGTAAGAGTTGGTCTTGATATTTTCCCAGCGTGATTTCCACCCGTATCTGTATCAAGCCATTTTTAAGTCGATAATACATTTTAGGGAAGTAGGTTATCTTTTCCTTTGTACGACCAGCACTATCTTTAAAGAAACCCTCTGTTTTGACCTGTTCAGATTCATACCACTTGTTTTCAAGTATCATCTTTGCCAGTTTTTGACGGTGGTAAAGTTGTTTAACCGTATCATAGCGAACCCGTTTGAATACAAACGCTACCAGCAAGCAGATAAGAATTGCGACACTGAAACTGATAATTAAATAGGGAATGTCAATCTTATCTGCTTGTGATAGGTTAAAATCCTGCCAGTTGATCTGCTGGATTGTCTTCACATGAAACAGTCCGACAACCAGCAGGAAAACAGGCAGGAGTGACGCTATCGTAAAATGAAAGACTAAATCTTTACCAGATGGGCGAATCCTTTTACCACGCTGTTTCATGCGAAAAAGTCTCCTTTCTACCTAGCGACTATTTGTCTTGTGTCGGTTCTTTCTTTGCTTGTGGTTGAGCTTTGAATGAACTAGAATCCTTTGTCAGCACAATATCGTCTGCCTTGATATACCAGTCAACATCTGCTCCTTGATAGGTGGCAGTAGCAACGGTGTCCGCAATGGGATTGATAAGTTCCACCCGTGCGTTATAATCAAACTCTTTCAAAGGCACGCTGGCAGGAATACTTACTTGAATCATGCGTCCTTGTCCTTTGGATTTTAAGTCATAGGTACGTTCCTTGATTTCATCTGAAACCGACCCGTCTTCATTTTGGATTCTCACTTCACGACGTAGAGCAGAGAATTTCAATTCTCCAAAAGTCGTGTCTTTATCTAATACAATGCCATTTGCTAATCTCATCATTTTTCCTCTCTTTCTTTATTCTTTTATCATGTCGTCAGCATGTAAAAGGTAATTTGTAAAACCACGAGTGCCGATTTTGTAGCCCTCTGCGGTAATACGTGGATTGACTAACTTCACACGTTCCTCAAAGCCGAAATGTTTTTCGCCAGCTTCAGCAGGAAGCACCACCACAATATCATCTGCTCTTTGAACATCAGAATAGAGATTATAGCTTCTTGATAAGACAGTTAGCCGTCCGTTGATTCTTCGCTGAACGACTTTATCCTCGCCAGCAAATTCTAAATTGCCGAATGTTTTTTCCATGTTGGGAATCACAAATTTAAGTTCCATATTTTTACCTATCCTTTCTTTTTTATTGGCTGAATGAATGTTTGATGGTCTTAAAGAGTGGGGAACGACCTTTTGATTCTTGATTTTTTGTTTTCATAAGTTCACTTCCTTTCAAAATCGGGTAAAAAAATAGACACCTCATTTTTTGAAGTGTCTACCTATTAAATATTCAAATTTTATTGGAAGTATCTTTATATCTTCACTTTTCAAGGATAAATCGTCGTATCAAAGCTCATTCATAAGTAGTAAATTAGTAGTAAATTGAGTGGTTTTGACCTTGATAAAGTGTGATAAGTCCAGTTTTTATGCGGATAACTAGATTTTTATGCTATTTTTTATATAAAATTTATATATAGTTTCTAAACTAACATACTCAATATTACCTCTAGTACCAATAATATCTATTGACCAAGAACTATTTTTAAAAATTACTCGATTATCATTAATAGATTTTTTACTATTTTCATACTGATTTAATTCAATTAAGACTATTTTCTTTTCCCTCAATAGTTCATCTTCAGTAATAGAAAGATTGAAAATCCTACTTATCAGTATTTTAAAAATTTTATTGAAATCTTCAGCTAGACAGTAACCACTTAAATTAATATAATCTCTAGATGTCTCTCCTTTAATAGCTGCACCATTCATATCAAACAATTCATTTAGTGATTGTTCATTCCCTGCTCGTATTAGTAAATGTTCAATAAGATGTGAAAATCCTAATTCATTTACTTGCTCAATACTAGTACCTGCAACAAACATCAATGAAAAATATGCAAATTTACTTGCTTGATTTTTTTTAAATATAATTTTCTTATTCATCAATTTTTAGAATCTCCCAGAGTTTACTTTTATCGAAATCATGACCACATGTAGGACAATGAGATTGCTTAGAGAAGTGCTTGAATTCATCTTCCCTAAAACTATAAAAATCAAATCTAAATAAAGTATTCCAAACATTACTATTTTTCTCTGTTACACAATCTAACCATTTCTTCACAACCCGTGATGACAATAATAGAATATTAGTTAAAATATTTGCAGTTATTAATTTTCCATCATAGTTTGAAAATTTTTTAACTAAATTTTGAAAGTTATCACTATCTTGTTCATAAAGTAAACAATCAACACAGCCTATATTTTGAATATTAGGATTACAAAATAAGAGTTTACCTGCGCTACGTTGGCTAAAACAGTATATACTAGGGATATTAAATAAATAGCATGCTCTATTTACTAATCTTTGTGCTATATAAGGAGGTTCATCCATACAACAAAATACCCAGTCACTTTCAGAAATTTCTTTTTTTACAGCATCAACAGTGCTCATTTTTAATTTTCTTTTTGTGACTACACACTGATAATTACGTTTTAGAATACAATCTTTTACACAGTCAACTTTATATTTACCAATATCGTTAAAGGTAAACATAGATTGCCTATTTATATTATTTTCTTTAACAATATCATCATCGACTAAATGAAGTCGCCCTACCCCTAATTGGGCTAATTGTAATGCGATATGAGAACCACCGGCTCCACATCCTAGTATGGTAACTTTTAAATTACTCAATTTTTCAAGTAATTTAATCCCACCAATACCTTCACTAGAATAATAAGTTTCTAGTGATTCATTAATTAAATAGTGATCAATTTGATTTACAGGTCTATCTAATATTTCTAATAAATTACGATCAGAAAATTTAGATATATATTTTTCTATAATATTTTCGGATATATCATATTTTTTTCTTAATAAATCTTTAATTTCTTCAAAGCTATTAATTCCATTGCAACAAGAAATTAAATCTGACCAAAAATCTGAGTATCCTGTAATTTCTAATACATCAACATCATCAGCTCCAATTCTTAATCTGTCGTTCTTCCATTGGTAAACGATTCTATCCTGGTTCCATTTTGGGAAATAATTATCCATTTTATATCCTCAACTATTTGATAAAAGCATGCAAGATGAACATGCATGCTTCTGTTATACACGAGAAGTCGATTAATATTATTGACTTCTTTTTTATTAATACAAACTAATTTAAACTCTCTTTTTAAGAGTTTAAATTAACTAAATCTAAAATTATCTTAGATAAAGTACCAATTAGTTGTATCTTCTTCACGAATTTCTTCAAATTCTAACTCCAAAATGTTGAAATCTTCCATAATCATGATCATCACCTCCTTTCTATTATAAAACAATAATCTGATCAAACTCTTCCAATATTTCTGGATTTTGATCATGAGTAATGACAATAACAATTGCATCTTTAATGGATAGAATGTAATCCATTATTTCTTTTGCTTTTATTGGATCAAGGTTACTTGTAGGTTCGTCAAATATATAAACTGAATATGTTTTGACTAAAAACCTAGCTAAATCAATTCGTTGCTTTTCTCCTTCTGAAATGATTTGGTTTGATTGAGCTAGGTTTTTACGAAGGAAGTCTTCATTAAAACCTAAGGATTTTCTTAATTTTTCAGTTAAATGAAGGTTTCTAGCCAATTTGATATTCTCTAGAATATTGCCTTCAATCAGAAAGTCATTTTTTTGCACAAACGCAATATCTTTATATAACTCCTCTGAGGAAATATCAATATTCTGTTTTCCGTTGATTTTTATTTCTCCATCATAAAGATTTTTTGGATAATAATTTAGTATTAATTTTACTAAAGTTGTTTTCCCAGCTCCTGAAGCACCTATAATTGCATAGCGCTTGCCTTTTTTAAATTCATAGGAAAAATGATCAAATAATATTTTATTTTCAATTTCATAATGTAATTGGCTAATAGAAATGGTCGAAATGTTATCACAATCAATTGTACTTGTTTTATGGGAAGTTCCTTGATTTGTCTCATATAGATTTTCCTGGATATTATCAATAATGGACTTGCTACTGCTGATTAAATTTTTATTGTAAAGAATAGATTGTAATGGAGCAAAAACACCGTTTAATAATTGAATACTTGCTACTAGTAATCCAATAGTCAGTAAGTTATTTCTTACAAAAAAGATACCAGCGACCATACAGGATAGTTGAGAGCCAAAACTTAGTAAAATCCCAGTAGTTGAAGCTAAGTCTTTTAAGAATTGATATGTTTTTCTGGACTCTTCAAATTCTAAACTGATTCCCTGAATTTTTTCTTGGGTCCAGCTTTGAATATTTAATAACTTAATTTGTTCAAAACCATTAATAAAGTTTGTCATTTTTGACAAATAGTGATTATTTTGTAGAGAATAATTATTTGTTGATTTAGTCATTAACTTTCCAGGAATTTGTGATAGGAAAACCGTTATACTCGACAATAAAAGGAAGACTAATGCTAATCGCCATTCTATATAAATAATAGCAACCACACTCATGATAAGGCTCCCTAAATTTGCAATTAGAGAGATTTTAGGGATTAATAAATTTTCTTGAATAAGGTCACTGTTTTTGGTGATATTATTTAAGAAATCTGAATGGTTACGGTTGTCAGTTTGGTTAAATTCACGCGATAAATAATGTAATAAGAGACGCCTTTTTAGATCTAAAATAACTTTTTTTACATATTCGTTTTTAAGATAGGAATAGGAAGAAGAAATCAAGAACCACAGTAAAATCGAACCTACAGAAATAGTGATATGAAAGAGTAATCCACTATTTGAATTAGATATACTATCAAGTATTCTTCCTAATTGCAGAGAGAAGAATGTCATTAAAAGAGCACTTGTCAAACTTAATAAAATAATCAAGAAATATAGTAATTTATATTGTTTCATAATCTGGTTCATATCTTACTCCTTAAGTAACTCTGATGAGAATATTATAATCCAAATATGAAAATCAGAAACAAACTTCCCGTATTGGGGACGCAATGAATAGTTTACACTAAATATAAAAAAAAATTATAAAATAATTATTTTTTAAAATAAGAGGAGAACTCATATTTTTATTTAACAATGAATATATCACACTAAACCAGATAGAATATACAAGTTAATTTGTACCGAAATTACTATATATTATAAGAAAAATAGAAACTCTAAAGCATTCTGTACACTTTAATTTTAATTCATCTCTTTTTGTTTCTAATACAGGGTATTGAGACTGGATTATAAGCACATCAACAAAAAACTTTATTCAAACCTACCTTTGAATAAAGTCTTTTAACTATCTAAAAAGTTCACATTTTATGCTTATTTATGGAGTTAATGAAGCGCCAACTAAATCCTAGAACCAACATCAGATTGATGAAAAAGTACACAGCCGTAAAACTAGTTAAACCATGTTGTCTGATATCATCAAAATATAAACTAGGTTCAGTAAAGAACAGATAAATTCCATAGACCTCCACGAAAATAAGAAAACTGATAAAACCAATAAGGAAAAGTCCACTGGCAATAAGAAAGAGTCTCCATAAAAGAATGAGAATTCCTCCTACTGCTAAAAAAATTACTGGGATAAGGAGTAAATCATTCATGACTTTCTCCTTTCTAATCAATCAACTGACGATAATGGGTGGCAAGAGAGGAATCAAACTCTTCTAATTTTTGAACTAAGTCCAAATACTCTTCTTTTTCATGTTCTTCAAAGTCCACACCTTGATGATTCTGAAGAGCGATTTCCAATTGACTAGTGAGCTCTCGTTTAGAAAAACTGTAATCCCCTGTCACTTCCTCATAATGTTCCTTTAACTCCTTGTAGGCTTGGTATTCTTCAGGTGTTTGAAATCCCTGTACCAAAGCCTCTTCTAATTGATAATAGGTATCTTCCATCATAATCGTTACCTCGTTTCTTTCTATCTTTATTCTACCGCGCTTTTCTTTTCTTGTCCGCTATTTATATCTATTTTTTAATCTAATTCAAAAGAAAGTTGTTCTTGCTTTTCTTTTCCTTTTTCGTGGAATTGTCGTAAGGCCTGATCAATAATATCTAAATCCGTTTCTGTTTCAATCAATGGCGCGAGTACATCGTATTCGGCCTTTTTAGTTTGATAATCCTCTTCCTTTAGAAAATTTTTCTCAATTTCTACCTTAGCAGTAGTCCATTTATCCTTTAATTCATCCAATAAGTTCTGAGTTTTCACTTGGTCATCTTTAATGTGGTCTATCGTATGCTGAAGCCTTTGAATTGTCCCCAAAGGAGAATACAAATCCAAACTGACAGAATACTGATTTTCTCCTACAATCTTAACAGAGAAGGTTTCAGGAAGAGGCTGATTCGTTGGTAGACTAAGCATTTTAATGTCAAATCCTCGATAACTTGCTAGGGTTCGAAATTCTTTGCTGTCAGATTGATTATGACGGATAAGACGGTGTAGGGATTCACCTGCTTCAGCTCGTTGCTCAAAAACTTGTTTACCTATCGTCATAGAAAATGATTGGTCTTTCGACATTTCAGACTGTTGAATGTCGCCTTCATACTTGCTTAATCGTTTCTCAAGAATGGGCATATTTTCTTCACAGTAAGAGATTGTATGACGATAGTGATCCTTGCTGCGTTGAAAGGCGCGTCTTTGATTTTCTAATAGAGTTAGATCATTCTCTAGTTCCATCTTATATTTGAGATAAGGATTACCTGTTGCTAGTGCCTTAAAATCAGAAGCTGTCATAGTCTGTTCATCAATATCTTCCGCAGCACGAATCGGCTCCTTAGAAGTCATAATCTGCTTAATATAACGGAGTTTGTTCTCCTGAGTTGCCCATAGATAATTATCAAACGAACCTTTGGTAATATAGTGGTAAATATCCACTTCCTTGTTTTCATTTCCCTGTCGGATAATACGTCCATTACGTTGCTGAATGTCACTTGGTCTCCACGGTACATCCAGATGGTGAACTGCTTTCATCTTGCTCTGAACATTTAAACCTGTTCCTCCTTTTTCAGTTGAGGCAAGAAGAACCCGAACCTCTCCTGCATTAACCTTTCGAGACAAGCTATTCTTCTTTTCATCACTATTGGCATCATGTACAAAGGCAATTTCCATACTAGGGATTCCTCTATCAACTAATAAAGCCTTAATCTCAGAATAAACATCAAAGCCATTATCTTTTTTCTTAGGTGTGCCAATATCTGAAAAAATCATCTGAGTAGCCTTATTTTCCATTCCCTCACGATAAATTCTTTCAACATTATCCACTACCTGAAGCAGTTTATGATTGTCTGCTAGACTATAACTAGAGTCCAATAAACGCATATCAATAGCTAGTTTCCGCGCCTCACCCGTAATCTTCAACATGTTATCCTGGCTCGGATCAACTGTTCCACATTTGACCATATCTGACCTCATAACTAATTCTTCTAAATAGAGTTTCTGGTTTTCAGTTAACTCACTCTCAATAGGGATAATATGAGCTTCTGGAACAGGTAAATCCAACATATCTTGTGTTTGAATGTCGGCTGTTTCTTTATAGATTTTCATCAACTCAGGTAGATTGACAAACTTTTTAAATCGTTTCTTAGGTTGGTACTTATCCCCTGTAGGAGCTAATTCCATAGAGTTTTGAATTTCTCCAAAAGCACCTACCCAAGAGTCAAAATAATCAACTTGATAGCGTTTTAAGATATCTGGTTGAATGTAGTTCATCATAGTATATAACTCACTAATAGAATTGGAAACAGGTGTTCCTGTCGCAAAGACAATGTTTTTAAAATCATGTTCTTCCTGAATCTGTCGAACCTTCATTTCCATATCCACATTCTTCTTAGACGTTGTATTGGTAATCCCTGCTACATTTCCAAGTCCAGTAATTGGACGTATATTTTTAAAGTGATGTGCTTCATCCACAAAGAGAAAATCAATTCCTAAGTTCTCAAAATCAATAAAACTATCACGATTAAAGCGTTGGAGTTCTTCCAATTGTCTCTCAAGACCACTTATTGATTGCTCTGCTTCTTTAACGGTGTACTTATTTTCAGAATGTGTTTTAATCTCTCGTAGTTCATTGAGTTTGTCCTCGATATAATTCATCTGTCTTTCCTTACTGACAGGGATTTTTTCAAATTGAGAATCCCCAATGACAATGGCATCGTAATCTCCTGTAATGATACGTGACACAAATTGTTTTCTTCTCGCCTTCACAAAATCTTTCTTAGTGGTCACAAAGACTTTTTTAGTAGGGAAAAATTTCATGATTTCTTGGCCAAACTGAGCAGACAAACTAGAGGGCACCACATACAAGGGCTTATGAACCATCCCCAACTCCTTTAATTTAAACCCAGCACCAAGCATGGTCAAGGTCTTTCCTGAACCTACCTCATGAGCTAATAAAGCTCTTTTTTCTTCTACGATTCTTTGAATAGCATTCTCTTGATGAGGACGAAGACTGATGTTTTGTGCCAAGCCATCAATGACTAGATGGCTACCATCATACTCTCGACTAACTGTTCGATTATAAAGACGATTATAGCTTTCCTCAATGACCTGTTGGACTTCTGGATACCGTGAGACAAATTCTTGAAAGAGCTCTTGTAAATGCTGCTCTTTTGCTCTTAGAACAGAGGTTTTTTCCAAATCTGTGATAGTCTTTTTCTTTTCCCCTTCCGTAACAGTCATGGTAATCGTCGGTTGGTTCGAATTAAGTAAATTCTCAAAAATCTTTCTTCCTGTATCATAACGTGACCCACTAACTCCAAGACTACTATCTTTGGCACTTGGATAGCGATAAACAAATGATGTCCTTAAATGAACCTGGCCATCGACAGGATTCACTTCAATGACTTGTTCAACATCTGGCGAAGACAATTCAAATTCACGATTGGTAAAACATTCAAAGGCAAATTTACCATAAACGGATTGAGGAATCCAACGTGACCCTATTTTGAACTCAATATCTGCCAGATGAATCCGTGGAGGGCGAACAGATTCTAACAAATCTAAAGCATGAGACCAGTCAAATTCTTGGTTGTTTTCATCTACTAATAGTTGAACTACTTCTATCTTATTGAGAATATCTCCTGACAAAAACTGGTTCTTAGAAAGATATTTTCTTTCCCCTCTTAAATAACTTTCTGGATCCATTAAAACCTGGTCACCTAACTCATCTAAAATAGCAGCTTGGCTATGTTCGGGATAAATTGATACCATATAGTCTAAATCAACTCCTCTACCATCCGATAAACTGGAGTTTAAGGCATCTAAAGCCGTTGATACTCTTGTAATCTCTCTCTCTGGTCTAACCAATGCTTTCTCAAAGGCTAAAGATTTTTTATATTTTACTTTCTGGTCTTTAGAATCGATGTATTCATCTTCTAAACTTGCTAGTAAAGAATACTTATCGTCACTATCAAATAAGTTCCGATTGACTGAGGCATTCAAGTATCCAAATTGACTTACAAAGCGGTCATAGTTATGATTGAGTTTACTAAGTAACACCTGAAATTCTGTCCGACTATAATCTTGATGACGTTGAATTTCAATTAAGGATTGATAGGTCTCTCTCAAATCAACCATGCCCTTAATGCGACTAATATCCTTATCCGATAAGGGACTTTCATAAAAGACAGTTTTTTTGAACAGTCCCTTATATTTCCCTCTTTTACTCGCTTCTTCTGACTTGTAAACATCTAGTGCTTCCTCTTCTGTCAAATGAAGTTGCACGAATCGGTCTATTTTATGTTCAGACAAAGAACTGTCCCAAGCTTTAAAATCTCCCTTCTCATCTACATAATAACTAATTTCGTCTACTTTTGAACTTTTCCGAATGCCATGCGTATCTCGGTAATAAATTTGATTTCCCTCATATCCAAAAGAATAGAGCGCTAAGTCCTCACGTATACGACTTGGGATCGAATTATCCACTTCTTCTTGGATAAAAACAGGTGCTTTCAAAGAATTGTCAATTTGTTTAGGTGCTTCCACATTCTCGAATGCTTTCATTATATCAGTAGATAATGTTTCTGATTCCCCCTTTACATTGAGGGTTCCTCCATTAAAATTACGTACTTCATATTCACCCAAAACTTGTGTGTTGTATTTCCCATCAAAATAAGGATTGATCCAGACACGCTTATCTTCCTCAAAGGGAATAGAGCCACTAAAGACAAGTTCCTCCTCATTAAGATTCTTTGCTTGAACCTTTTGAAAGAAGAGGAGGTCTGTGGTCACTCGAGTACCTGCAATCTTTTTAAAAGCCGTATCCGGCAAACGAACTCCCCCTAAAAAATGAGTGTTGGTTTTAATCTCTTGTAAGACATTATCTGTTCTCTTATCCATTGTCCCGATAGATGAGATAATCGACACTTGTCCTCCGTCTCTTACTAAATCAAGCGAGTGTTTGACAAAGTAGTCATGAATCATATAAGGTTTATCATAGTTTTTATCAGCAATGCGAAAATTTCCAAATGGTACATTCGTTAAGACTAAATCAAAACTATTATTTTGATAGGGGACTTCTTCAAATCTTCGCACTTCAATATGGACATTTGGATGGAGTTGTTTTGCGATTGCGCCAGTCACACTGTCTAATTCAACCCCATAGAGTTCTGACCTCTCTCGTATACTTCTAGGCATAGCCGCAAAGAAATTCCCAGTCCCCATAGAAGGATCTAATATCCTTCCTCCCTCAAAACCATCATCCAGTAACTTTTGCCAAATCTGGCGAATAATCATTGGGTCTGTATAATAGGCTGTGAGAGAACTTTGTTTCATAGTGGAGTATTCTGATTTACTTACTAAGCTCTTAAGAGTTAAACGTTCTGTTTCATACTTTGGATTGAGTTCATCGAAAAATTCATTGGCAAGACCACCCCAGCCGACATACTTGGCTAGTAGCTCTTGTTCTTCTGACTTCGCTTGTCGTCCCTCTTTTTCTAATCTTTTAACAAGTTCAATTGCGGCGATATTCGTTTCAATTTTTTCTCGATTTGTCTTAGGATAAAAGTCCTCTAAATCATCTGGAAAAACAAAATCTTGAACAGGGACATCCGTCTCTTTTATACCTGAAATTAAAGGTTTTGTTTCCTTATCCTTTTCATTATCTTCTTCCAGATAGGAAAACAAATCTATTTCCTGGCTTTGACTTGATGAATCCATCTCAATCTCTGAATCTTCTTTTTCAAGTTCTACATGAGACAATACTTGTTCAATCTCTTCCAAACTGTTCAAGTATAAGATAGGATTCTCTTCAAATAATTGATTGGAATCATTGAATAGCTCTAGGCGAACTAAGCCATTTAACTGTGCATTTTCAATCGAAACCAACTGAAATACTTGTCCTTTATAACTTACTTGTGAACCAATCGGATATTCCCTCAAAGCTTCTTCTACAATTTTATCTACTTTAGATAGGGAATGAACTTCCACATTTTCTTCTACCTGGTCAATATTATCTAAAGGTAAGACTGCTTCCTCTACTTGCTTAGACTTTTCGCTTCTTGCTTTTACCTCATCAAAATGAGTAATAATCTTTAGTTTTTGTGTCAGTGGGAGTTGTTGGTAGTTGTCTTCATGATGGACAAGATTTGTAACTGTATCTAAAGCAGCCATCAACTCTGAACCCAAATAGGCTAGAACTTCTCCCTCTTTTTCTTCAAAACGAATCTCAAGAACTTCTTTTTTAAGCTCTTTTGAGTCAACCATTAGAAGAAATTCCTCTATATCTCTACTAATGCGGTCAGATAGGTTATTCGCAACCCGATAGACATTGACTAAATTGACATCCTGATTCTGATGAAATACAAGCTCACTTAATGGTGTTAGCTTCTCTTTTTCAGATTGGATATAAAATCGAGTGGAAAGGTTATAGGTTGCGACTTCTAGCACCAAGTTTTTCTCAAAATTACTTAATTGAGATAATTTACTTAGACCTGCTTGTCCAAAATTTCTTGTGTAACTTTCTAAATCTTGGTCATTGTTTTCAGAACTAGCCTCTAGGAAAGAAATAATATCTTGATGAAACGAATAGACATGAGGTATCTCTTCTATCTTGCCATCTTCAGCCAAAAAACTCTCTACCAAGTCTTGCCATTTCTCATCAAAATGTTGCGCTTGATAACGAAGAAATAGGGTCATTTTCTCCCTATCTTTTGGAATTGTTCCACGAAACATAGCCAATAATTGCATTACTTCCATACTTGCTCCTTTCATCTATACGAAAATAGGAGAATCACATGATTCCCCTACAACTCTATCTCCATTTCAACCTCTTGAGGACTGGTTTCTAAATCACTAGACAAAAGAGAAACGGCATCTGTTCTCATGTAGTAAGTATATAAGTCTTCAAGGTCTTGTTCGTTTTCAATCCCTGTTTCAATACTAATAAGAGCCTTTATAAATTCCTTGTAGTGACTCTCCATCATATCTGAAATCTTTTGTTTCATTTCCATAAATACTGAAGATGGTTCAGTTATACTTGTTTGGTCTATGTCTTGTAAATCCTTTTCTAAGGGATTAGTTCCTTCTTCTATTTCCACTAAATCTGAACGACCATCACCATCAGAATCTGCGCTAAGAGGATTGGTTCCTAGCGCTAATTCTTGAGCATCAGTTAGTCCATCTTGATCCGAATCACGTTGATAAATGGCTTCCATATACTTCCTTCTTTCCTAGTTAATCTTTTTTCACTCCAATCCTACCAAATATTCCTTGAAAGAAGTATCACAACAAAAAAGAGAACGAGCCAAAACTGCGTTCTCCTGGAAATGATAAAAATATATTTTATGCCACAAAAGATATGTAAACTAATCTTTTAAATAATAAAAAAGTTCCGACGTTTGTAAATGTTTTGAGTAAATTGAAATTACTTTTTGACCTTTTGGAAATACTGTCTTTCTCTTCAAATCTAATAAAGATTGAGGAACAATTTTCCTTGATGTCTCTTTCAATGTTAATGCTAGTATCTGTTTTCTTGTACGTAAAGCATAATCAAACTCCAAATACAAATAACGTCCTGAACCAGTTAGATGAACATGCTTTCCCAACAACTCCTCAATGGATCCTAAAACTTGTAACTTTTGCATTGTGGTTCCATCTTTTTTTATTTTCAACTCATCAATTATGACATGCCTATTTAAACAATCGTCAAAGAAACTGCCTGCACCTTTTCGGTAATCAACACCACATAGGTGCATGAAATTAGTAGGTGAAAAATGAAGTTCAACACTTTCTATTTCTGTTTCATAATACATGATTTTGCCAACGAAGTGTTCTTTAAAAAAAGAAGCCGCAATTTGTAACTGAGTAAAAAAACGCTGAAGTTTTATTTTTTCGGTGTAATTTGGATTACGATAATCTCTAGAATTTGCCATATTTTCCTCACAAAAAAGGTGGTTTACAGAGTCTGTAAGCCACCTAGTCAGTCGGTTTATTCTGGTGTCTGCCACCGCTTGGCCCTTACGTCCAAGATTGCTATCGGATTTCGTTCTGGTGTCCGCCACCGCTTGGCCCTTATGTCCAAGATTACTATCAGATTGACCATGAGCCGACTACTCATCTACACTATTTATTCTACCTGAAAATGGTTAAAATTTCAAGTGTAAACTCTTCTATTTCGTAGTATAAGCAAAACTGATGGCACTATCTGCTTGAGAGATTTTTCTAAAGGTATAGTTAGGGTTGCCACCATAGTTGGTTTCAGACACAAGGAAAGAACCGTCATCATATACTTTCTCGATAAAAGCCACATGACCGTAGATGGCTGGTGTGCCATGTGTACCTCCCACAAAAGAAACAATGGCACCTGCTCTTGGTGTAGAGCCAGTTTCCCCACCAAGACTTGAAGCTGTCGCAACCCAGTCCTGACCATTTCCCATGGTATTAATGATTGAAATCTTTTCTCCATTTCTACCTTTTAATTTTAAGCCTAACTGGTTCATACGAGCCGCAACCCCCCATGTACATTGTCCATAGGCATAGGCCATACCATCTCCACCACCAGGAACAGAATGCTCATACAAGTCTCCACGAACACCTTCAAGGGATTGCGGGTCACTCTTTGCCTGTCCTCCATTTGTTTGACTAAAGCCTTTTTCAATTTGGTAATACCATTCCGTTGCTCTGGTTTGTCTTTCCAGTAGTTTGTCACCAGAATTTCCCTCCCAATAGGTAAGGAAGAGTTGGGCCAAATTGGCTGCACTGCCCGTATTTCCAAAGAAATCCTTTAACCAACTTTGATAGTAAGGACTATCCCCATGAAGCATAAAATGAAGTTGGAGGTCTAAATCATACCATTTCTTATTTTGGGTGCGTGCATAATTTAACAAGGCTGTATGACGTGTTGACCCATCTACGGTATCTGTCCATTGCCCTAAACCTAGACCTCTATGAAGAATATTAGGATAAGCACCACCATAAATGGCTGGCCCTCCTATCGCTAACCAGTTTTCATCATCCCATGAGGAATCGGTAGCGCCAACTGGAGGTGATAAATAATCTCCCTCAGCTCGTTTAGGATTGATAGAAGACTCTACCGACCAATTTCCTAAAATAGCCGCAATAGCTTGGGGACTTGCTCCTTGAGATTTCAAAAAATCATAAATATGTTTTGCTCGTTCAAACTCATCCCCACCAAACTGACCAATGGCAGGTAAGATAGTTGTCTGAAGTTGAATGACTTTGGGAAAATAAAATTGCGGATTGACATACACCAATTTTTCTTTCTTGTTCTTATACTTTTGATAGGAAACTTTCAAACCTGTATCGTCTGATGTTTCACCAATAATATCACCCGTTAGGACTCTTGTACCCTCAATCGCACGGCCATTATGAATAGAATACAAGGTCAATCGACTCTCATTCTCTCCTTTTCCATTAGTGAGAATTATATTGTCACCATCTAGTGATACGATCCCATCCATTGGTGCGACAATCGTTTGGTGAGCCTTCGCTTCTAGTAGAATGTACTCCTGAAGAGTAGGTTTTCCGTCTAAATCATAGTATCCGTAACGATAAGTCATGGTTAGACTATCTTCGTTGCTTTTCCCCTCAAATGGATTGTCTAATTCCTGCATGGAAGCATACACACCCTCTTCTTTTAGTTCCTTAATTTCCTCTTGATCGTCTTTTGATAGTTTATACTTAGGGGTTTCATAGAGGTCTTGCATGGATTTCAAATCTTCCCCATCGTTTAAATCATGCCACAAAGTAGATAGATAATCCTTGTAAGTTTCTGAACTAAATAAGTGAACTAGTTTGTGTAACTCATAGTCATGGAATTTAAAGTTCATATACCCCATCACATCATCAACTTTTGTGTAATAAGTAATTCCTTTGTCATTTGTGCGAGTATGTTCTGCATCTTCCCAAGTCAGGTGGGTATAAGCTTTTGTTAATTCAAATTCATCTTGTTGAATCAAACTAGCAGATGAAAATCCTAAAAAGAAGCTCATCATAAGTAAGAGAAGAAAAACTATTCCTCCAACTATCCAGGTTGCAGGATTTCCAGCCGCAAATGTAAAGAAGGAAAAGGCTGCTTTTAGTTTTTGATAGATATTTCGGACACTGGTTAGACCTTGTTTCTTTAATTTTCGAAACTGATTTTTAAAGGAACTTGGGTTATCTTTCGCTAGTTTCCATCCTTTTCCAGCCTTAAAATGATGGTATCTCTCTTTTGTGTTGGTCAGTCTTTTCTTGGTAAAACGACCTGTTGCTTGTCCTGTTTTGACACTAGCTTTCCCAAGATTATAAGAAAGCCGACTGTAGCGTTTCCCTTTTCTAATGGTCTCTTGAAGCGTGCGATAGCCTTCTAAATCTTCATTTTCTGAAGCTAACTCCCCACCTTCACGTCCAAGGACATAAAGAAAATTTTTGACTTTCCTACTGACTTTTTTGGACTTATAGGCTTGTTTAGTCGATTTTAGATTCTCTTTTGCGGCCTTGACTTCTTTCTTAGCTTTTAATTCTTCTAAACTCTTCCCTTGAAAGAAAAAATTAGATTTTTGTTTCGATTCCTGACCGTAGAAAAATTTTTGATTGGTTTTTCTTTCTTTACGACTCTCTTTTCTTTCTTCTTTTGTTTCTACCTTGGCTTCTCTAAATTGCTTCTTGGCTATTTTCAATCGTTTCCTAGCATGAGGCAATCGTCTGTCTCTTAATTCTTTACGAGTCAAAAGAGATGGAGGACTATTTTGAAGAATATGATTGTAGTCTTCATTTGCTTGTTTTACTCTCTCCTTTGAAGCTTCTCTCATCTCCTCTAGCTTTTGCTTTATCTCTTTTTTCCATGCTTTATCATCCAGTACAGCGGAATCTTTTTTCTGTTTCCTCACCTCCTTCTTTCCTTTTTTCAAGAATTTTTTCTCATCTTTTAGGCTTCTTCTAAATGCCTTTCGGGCACGTATAATTTCTCTTTTATCCTTCATTTACCTTCCCCTTAATTAGAAGCCATTTTATCAGGATCCGTACTCATGATATCAAACAATTGAGTACCTTGAGGAATCTTATTTTTAAAGGGTACGACAACGGAACCAGCTTTTATCAGTCCTGCCCCTTTTTCTGGATTGACAAGGTATTTTTCGAGTTCTTTTGACAAGCCTAAGAGTTGAACCAGTTCTTCTCGGTCATTTTTTGCTTGCTTGAGGAGAATCATAAATTCACTATTTGCAATAATCCGTCTACCATTTGGATCTAACAATAAGGTTTCGACATTTTGGGTTATCCCAGTCGGACTAGCTCCATATTTTCTGACACGACTCCACAATTTAAAGAAGAAATCACTGGCATATTTATCTAGTAAGAGAAGCTGCATTTCATCAAAATAAATCCAGGTCTTCTTCCCTAATTTTTGATTCCTAACAACACGATTCCATATCTGATCAAAAACCACCATAAGGGCGATTTGTTTCAGCTCATCTCCTAACTTTTTAACATTATAGATTAAGAAATTGGATCCTGTCTGAATATTGGTTTTATGTGAAAAAATATCAAGAGAACCTTCGACATACAGTTCCATATCAAGTGCCAAGTTCTGCGCTTCTTCTTCTGGTTGTTGGCTCAAGACAAAGACCCATTCTTCCAAAGAAGGCTCTTTAAATGACTGATAGGTGAGTCTGGTAACTCGGTCGATAATCGATTTTTCTCTTCCATCCATTTTTCTATCCAATAACTTGCCGATAAAGGATAAAAGAAATTCTGATTTTACCTTTACAGGATCTTCATCCATATTTTCTTCAGACAAGTCAAGGACATTGAGATAGGTTTGGGAATCTGGCGCAATATCAATCATTTCTCCACCAAAAGCCCGTCCAATAACACTGTACTCTGCTTCTGGATCCACAATGATAATTTCAGTATTTTCACCAGATTCTTTGATTTTGGTCGTGATAATTTCATGCTTGGTTGCCATCCCTTTCCCAGCTCCAGATGTCCCTAAAATCAGACCAGACGGTGTATTTAATAGGCTTCGATCAATGGTAATAATATTGCTTGAGATTTGATTGATACCGTAATATTTCCCACTGCGGTCTTGTAAGTCTACTGAAGTCCATGGAGAATTCACTGCTACATTGGACGTTAATAAACTCCGTGATACGCCCTCTAAAAAATCACAACCAAATGGCAGCAAACTATTAAAGGCTGCTTCTTGCATATATGGAAGTTTATCAATCATTAGGTCATTTGAGCCGGCCACTTGTTGGATAGTGTCTAGGGCTTGTTTAAGTTCTTCTTCATCCTGACCAAAGACCCCAATCAAGAAGACCGTTTGAAACAGTTTATCACCTGTCTCAGTCATGGTTTTTAAAAGTTCTTCAACTTCATCGATATTACTTTCTAATACATGGCCTACTTTTTCCAAATAGATACCTGTACGAGCTAGTTTTTGTTGTTCCCCAATCTTTTGGGATTCCATCAAGGTCTTCTTTGTTCGTAGTTTCTTCATCGCATCCGCCTTAGTCGAACTTTGAGCATGAAGGCTTACAATCAATTCCAAATCTCCTTGCATGAGGTCTCGAATAAACTGATCACCTAATTCCATGCCGTAGTCTCTGACATAGACAATCTGTAATAAGCGGTCATTGATTTGTAGGTAATTCTTGTTTTTAAAATCCAAGAGATTAGGCGCTATGAAGTGACGAGTTGTCTGACCAGATCTCGTTAAATCACGGTAAGAAAAAGGAAGATGGTGTTCTCCTCTAAGCATATCGGCCAACAAGTTGACACGCTCTTCTCCAGCCAAGGATTCAAATCGTGCATCAATTTCTGAGAAACCACTCTTGAAATATTCTCCAATTTGAGACAAGGAACGATAAGCTTGTTTGGGATTATAATCCTTTCTACCAAAGCTAATCAGTTTCACAGCTGAAAAATTATTTTCACCACTGTCTAAATTCTGATTCATCATCCGATTCAATTCTTTACGATAGGTATCATATCCATCTTCTTTTTCCTCATACAAAACACTTTGTCTAAACTTTTCTAAATTCAATCTTTTATTAAAGATAGTCAATTGGAAGTTAGTTTGGTCATCTAGTGAGTTAATCAAATCAGAATACTTCTCAATGATTGCCCCCTTGTCTTCTAAACCAACAGTCTGGTAATTGACATCACCAAGTAAATAGCTTTGTGAGAAATAATCTTCTTTCACCTGCATCAGACCATTTTGATACAGGGCTTGATAGGAAAGAGTATTAGCCGTTGATGGTAACACTTCCTCTTTTTTATCTTTAACTTTTTCCTTTTTATTAGTCATTGAAGTTTTTTGTTTCTTTAATGTATTTGATTTTCTTTTCATGTTCAGATCCTTTCTTTCCTGTAATTGTGCGTAGGGGAACCGTTAATTCAAAATGTAGACGGTATTTCAAATAATGTTCAAAATATAAATCATTGGGTTTATAGACTCCAAAAAGCATGAGGGGGATGGTAAAGGCAAACACAAAACCGTAAACAAACCAATCTCCAAATTGCCAGAAAAAGAGGTTCAAGCCCAAAACAATAATTGTGACAATAAAGGCTGGTAAAACAAAGATGATTTGTCTTGTGGTGAAACCTAACCAAGCCCTGTGTTGGTATTTTGAGATGTCTTTAAAGACACGTGTATTCATGACTTTCCTTTCTAAAAAGGCTAAGAAGCAATCACTTCCTAGCCTTTATCTAATTACATACCTAAGATTGAGCGAGCCGTACGTTGAGAACCAACGAGGGCAATAATCAGTAAGATAGCTTGTATTAAACTACCAAACATAATCGCAAGAGATTGCAGGACTCCTGCACCATTTGAAACAGCTATTTTCCCAGCAGATTCAAACAAAGGAACAAGAGAAACAATCAGAAAAATAAGAACCCCTTGTACCGCATAGACCATAATATTTTTTAAATAGCCAATACCAATAGACTTCCACTCATCACTTAAAAATGTTGGAATCGTAAGAGGGGCAAATGGAATCATAAGGTAGAGTTGAATAAATCGAATGGATACCAAAAGATTGACCATGGCTGCACTTACTATCCGAACAAGCCAGATAAGGAGAGCGAAAAAGCCCACAATCATCCGGCCAATAAATCCTGAACCTTTTAATCCAGAGATGGTATCATACTTTGCCCCACCGTGAGCAACAATCGAGGCCACCTGTTCAATGGCGTGACTCGCAATCCCGATGATGGCTTCTACAATAACGGTAGTGTTGGTAATCACGACTGCGACCATGATATAACTAATCAACATCGGCGCTAATGCTTCAAAGGTCATCGCTCCACCTGAGTTAGCAATTTTCTTTGCCATCTTCGAAAATTCTAGGATGAGAACAACAGATAAAATCGCAACTCCAAGAGGCTGCATGACACTTTTGGTGATACTAGACATGTAAGTCCAAACGGTTGGATTGTAGCTAGATAGGGATTTAATCAGATCTACCGTAGATTGTAAATCTACATTAAATCCTTCAAATAAATTTTCAGCTGATATTTTTTCAGATGCAAGGTAAACAAAGGGTGAGACTAAACTAAGATTCATGTCATTGTTTATCCTCCTAAATTGAAATCTGAGTTACAAAGGCTCCAGCAGCCCCGACCATAACTCCACCGACAATTTCAAGAATGGCATTCCGAACACCTGGTCCACCATCTTTAATGTTGGTTGCAAGGTTGACAATCCCCACAACAACGAGAAAGGCACCAACTGCAATCAATCCCTTCTGTAACAAAGACATAGCTTGTGCAAACATAGCACTTGCGTCTACTCCATAAACAAAACCTTTAAAATGCGTAATCATCTATTTCCTCTTTTCTATTTTTATTTTAAACTAGATTCAAAAGTTAAATCACGAATTCTAAGGCCTTCAAGATGATTTTCTTGTCTTTGATTCAAAGGATTGATTTGATAGTTCCACCACCGTTCATCGCTTTCTTGATTGGCTAGGTATTTCCAGTTTGGATGCTTGATGGAATTATACTTTTTGCTTTTAAAGACAGGCATATTGGCAATTCGGACCAAGCATTCATGCCGTTTCATATTTCCGACTTCATCGGGTGTCATTAAATCACGAGCAATCTTTTGATGAGAAAGGGATCCTGAACCTGTCTGGCCAAAGGAACGACTAGTATTTCGAACATCAATGGTTTGTTTACCGAGTAATCCACTCATAAATTTAAAGGTATCTTCATCATTACCACCTAAGTAGACTAAGCTATCACAGTTCCCAAGAATGGTTTTCCAAGCTTCTTTTTCTTTATAGAGCCCTTGAAGTTGGGCAATATTTTGAAGAATAGGAACGAGACTCATATTACGAGAACGAACTGTTGAGGTTTGTTCAGCAAAATCTGGAATTTCTCCGATATTTGCGAACTCATCTAAATAGACTCTCACATGAAGAGGCAATTGACCCTTAAAATCAATATCTGCTTGTCTTGTTAGGGTTTGAAATACGGTTGAAAAAAAGAGGGCTGAAAGAAAGCGAAAGGTACTATCGTTATCTGGGATAACTAAGTAAACCATTGATTTTTCCTTGCCCCATGTCTTCATATCAAGGGTATCTCTTTTGGTCAAATCCATGACACTTTGAATATTGAAGAGGGCAAATTTAGCAGTAGTTACAGCTATAACAGAATCCAGAGTCTTATCCTTATAATTTTGAAAATCTGCCCAATTTCGCATGGTAAAATTTTCAGTTCCATACTTTTTAGCATAATTTTCAAATAGAATTTCTAAGACACTTTTTTCTTGATTTTCACCCTTGGATAAGTGTTTAATGAGTTTTGAGATTTCAGCAAAACTTGGATAACGCCCTCGTTTTTTTCGCTCTTCCACTTCTTTTTTTTGACGTTTCAACAAGTTTTGGTATTCCTTTTGACTTAAACGACTCTCTTCAATGAGCTGTTCTCTTGTTTTGGGTGGATTATAGAAATCGACCAAGTAGGAGGCTAAAGCTCGTACCAAAGTCATAGAAGCTTCATCCCAAAATGGGTCACTTCGGGAGCCAGAGCCTTTGGTGTTATTAAAATAAACCGTCAGCATGCGATTCAAATCATTTTCTGTCTCTATATAGCGAAAAGGATTGAAGCCATCTGAGTTCATCATATTGACTAAATCTAGCACCTTTACTTGGTAGCCATGTTCCAAAAAGAGTCTTCCTGTTTTCTCAGCTAAGTGATCTTTAGGATCCACGACAATATTGGAACTATTCATCTGAATCAGATTGGGTTTTACAAAGCGAAATGTCTTTCCACTTCCTGAACCTCCGATCACCGCAATATTCTTATTTCTATCATATTGGGGTGATTTTTTATCTAATAATGTCAAACGAACATCTTGGGCTAAGATCGTATCATGAGAAAATTCCTTACCGTAAAAGAGCTTCTTTTCTTTTAGAGTTCCAAAACGGGCGCTCCCGTATTCTACCCCTTCTCGGTATTGTTTTTTACCAGTCTCTAGATAGAGATAAACCAGCAACATCATCACAAAACCTAGTAGAAAAAAAGCACTTGATTTTCCAGTAAAGGAAACATTCCATGGCGACTGAAGAACTTCATCTTGACCTTCCATCAGAAGATGAGTCCATTTATCTAAGCTATTTCCAGTATAGGAATCATACAAAAGCGTCAAACGATGAAAAAGATAGCCTAGTAAGATACCTAACAGTGAGAATAGTAGGAATTTCTTTCCACTGTACATCATCTCACCATCTCTTTCTGTTTGACGGCTCCTTCTTGTCTAAAGGTAATTTTGGATTTAGCCTCATCAATTGCATCGTCTAATGACTTATCCATGGTAAAATCAGCTAATTTCTCCGGATCATTAACCATTTTTTCTAACAGATGGTCTAAATGATTGTCTAGAATCGAACGGTCTTTCGTGTAGAAATGTAGAGAATCCCCTTGCCAAGCGATGGCTAAAGGAATCTCTTCTTTTTCTAAAAAAGCTTTAAATTTCTCTATATCAATTGGTTTGTCTAAAAAATCTTTTTTCAGATTAATCGTATCAATCGAATAAGGAGATTGTAGCAATTCTTCTAATTTCTGTACCCCTATCTTATAGGCGGAATCCTGTGCTAAAGCCTGACGTCTAGACCATTCTAGAATTTTTAAAAGACTTTTTACAGTAAATAAAAGACTACGCTCTGCATATTGAACTGCCATTCGTTCCTGTTGTTCAGAGGACATCCGAGGCCTCCTTCTTCACAAATAGTAGCTTTCCTTCTTTATAACGATAAGCTATCAATTTCTGACGTTGCTTAATCGACTTGACAACCTGCAGTAGATCTCTCGAATAAGGTTCTCTAAGAGTAACTTCTACTGCCTTCCCATCAAAGATACCAACACGTTTAAATTCAATGTAGTCTTTTTTGAGATGTCCTAAGCCCATACCAAAAGGAAAGTGATGAATCAATTGGATGGTAAAACCACCTTTATTTCCCATTTGTTTCAAATCATACAAGTTTACTACCTTCATGATTAACTCCTTTATCTAGTTTGTCGCATCGTTTGAGTCTGGTAACGATAAACTCCGTGTCTGTTAGAAAATTCTCACACACGTCTTGTGCCAGTTGCCCTTCACAGGGAAATACTCTCAGTCCCTACTTACACAGGCACGCTAATCAAGACGGAGTGGATTCAATTTTCAAAGAACAGGTAGCTTTATTATAGATAAGAGTAGTTGAAATTTTTATCACATTTTTTATTTTTCTGTCGAGCTAAATTCATATTAATCAAAGAGTTTGAAATAAAAGACTAACATTGTTACATAACGTTAGCATTTCATTTCCCTAAAATAAGCTAATTTGGTCTAAAAAAGCAACAAACTATAAACTAGTAGGTTCCACACCAAATGCAGCCCCATACTGCCCCATAAGTCCGATTTATAGCGCACCATCCCTAAAAACATTCCCAATGAAACATATAAACACCAAGCTAGAATGGTTCCTGGATGATGTACTAAGGCAAATAAAACACTTGTCAAAGCAACTCGAATATCTAATTTTCTGACCAAGTTCCATAAAATTTCTCGATACAAAAATTCTTCAACCATACTCGCATTGATTAAGAACAATAAAAATGAAAACCAAGGAACTTGATGTTGAAGTCCAATTAAGTTTGCTTGATTCGTGCTTCCTTGAGCATGAATCAGACTAAAACATAGACTTATAATCAGTAGGCTAACGAATCCAATACCAAGCCATTTTATCCTAGTTTTCATATTGACCTTGGCCACTTGTTTACGTTGACCATACATCCATAAAAAAGAAATGAGCGACCCACCATAGAGAATCTGTAGTATAGTTAACTCACCGATACAAAGCAATTTCAGTAAGTATAGGGATAGTAATAGGACATTTACTTGTTGGAATATATAAACTGGAATGATTCTTTTCATAGTTACCTCCGAAATAAATCTTCATAATCTAAATCTAATACCTGCACAATCCTTTCTACCCATGGACTTTGAGGCATTCGTTGTTCCATCTTATAGTGACGAATCTTTTGATACAAACGATTCAATTCACTTGGATAGTGAAACTCTCCCGCAAACATTTTTCTGGTTAACTCAATCCAGCTGATATTTCTTTCAGCCAAAATAATGGACAAGTTCTCCCAAAATCGTTCAGCCATATTGCTTCTCCTTTAGTTAGATAAATAATGTGTTTGTGCCATGTAAATCAATTGTTTCGTATCTCTTGGCAATAAAGCTCTAGCTTCCTCCAAATTTAGATTTGGATAAACTCGCTTATTTGAAACCGCAAGAGGAAGTCTGATGGTTAGTTCAGGATTTTTTAATATCATTTCAATGAAATCCGTTAATCTTAAATTGTCACGGTTCTTAAATCGTAATAAATTGGGAGATAAAAACTCAAAACAATCTGAAGAATAGCTCATCATCTCAATTAATTTATCCCTTGTCATTTCAGAAATCGAATGACAGGATACCTCAATGCCATAGTTTTGGAAGAATTCTAAAAGAAGTTGATTTCTTTGGCTATTTTTACTTAGATAGAGATCAATCATGGGAGACCTCCCAAAGATTCGGTTCCATTTGATATTCTGAGACGATTAAGGAATCTAATAAATTGGAGAAGTTAATTGATTTCTTGTCTTCATCATAAGCTTTTACAGTTACTTGGGTTGTAAGTATTCCCTCTTTTCCCTCGGCTCGATAGCCTTGCCCATATAAAACAAAAACAAGATTATGATTATCATCTATAAAGGCATCAGCTCCATTCTTTATATCCTGACTTTCAAGGAATTCCATAATGTTTTGAAGATAGGATTCATAAAATAAGGGGTAATTGTGTTTTTTATGGTAATAATCTAAAAATTTCACTTCAAACTCACATGGATAATTGGGCATCAAAAATATTTGTTCATCCAACTGCATCATTTCTGCATCATGTAATTCTGTTTCTAATTCATCACAATATAGTATTGACTCTTTATTTAACGCTTTCATCTTTTTCCTCTATTTCTTTTAATTTCTTTGCGATTGCGGCAATCACAGGTACGGTTACACTATTACCAGCTTGTTTATAGAGCTGACTATTACTAGAGACTTTTCTAGCAGCTTCAAAAGCCCAATCAGGAAATCCCTGCAGGCGGAAACACTCTTTAGGGGTGATTCGTCGTATTCTCAAACGGTAAAATTGTCCATCTATTAAGACACCGGCTACATGGTAAACTTGTTTATCTTCTCCTTCATAGCTAGCCACTACTACTCCCATTTGACCACTAGTTGTCAAAGTATTAGCTATACCTTTTCCAACTCTACCACGCCGATACTGAGAACTCGGTCTTTCTAAATTGATTGAATCTCCTATTTCCGCTTGAGTATATCCTTTTTTCGTTGCCTCTCGGACTTTTAGAAATTGGATTGGTTCTGGAATCAGTATTTTGGGGATTTTATCTCCACCTTGCATCGTAGTCAGTGTTGGAGATAGCCCCTCACTTCCATAGACGCGACCAGTTTCCTTAAAGCTAGTTGGTAAATCTCCAACAACGACAATACCATGGCGATCCTGAGTATTTAAAGTAAACATTGGCTCTTGATTATCCTTGAAACGTCTACCATTTTGTCTTTTTTCTAATCTGTCTGGTGTCATACAAGGAATCGCAACTTTAAATCCTTCTCCTTTTCCACGAACTAAGGTTGGAGCAAGACCTTCTGAATAATATACTTTACCACTCATTCCACTTCTTGATGGATTCAAATTTCCTAGTGCTTTCAAAGTCTCAGAGTTAGTTGCTTGACCTTCTCGTCTGAAAGGAAATAAGAGTCTGGTACCTTTCTTTCTAGAATGTCCGATAATAAACACCCTCTCTCTGTTTTGGGGAACGCCAAAATCCTTACTGTTAAGCACCTGCCACTCAACATCAAACCCCAACTCATCAAGTGTGGTAAGGATTGTGGTGAACGTCCGTCCCTTATCGTGATTGAGTAGGCCTTTAACATTTTCAAGAAAAAGAAAACGTGGTTGGATTTGTTTGGTCGCTCGAGCAATTTCAAAGAACAAAGTTCCTCTAGTATCTTCAAATCCCAATCGTCTTCCTGCGATTGAAAATGCTTGACAAGGGAATCCCCCACAGATGACATCGACTTTCCCTCTAAGTTTTTTAAATTCGTCATCTGAAACATCTCGTATGTCATGAAATTCTATTTCTCCTTCCGTTTGAAAAATGGACTTATAAGATTTCCTAGCAAATTTATCAATCTCACAAAATCCAATACACTCGTGTCCAACACTTTCCATTCCTAGTCGAAAACCACCGATACCTGAAAATAAATCAATAAATTTCATTTCTTTATCACCCCTTTCTGATCGACTATCAATGTCCAAATAGTCACACCACTTGAAATGACAATGAGCATAACTAATATCCACTCGATTGGCGACATTTAACCACCTCCTTTTCTAACACGGTTATTCCAAACAGAATACAAGCCGTTAAACACAAATTCAGCCAAAACTTCCGCTCGTCTAACAAAGCGAACATTGTCAAGAGCATATTGATAGATTCTCTCAAAATCAGTCATAGCTATATCACTGGCTGTTTCAGAAAAACCTTCTCGTCTAAATTGATCTTGTACCAATCCCCAAATATAATCTCGATCATATTTTGTGACCTTTTCTACTTTTCTTCTCAAGATAGGTTGAGTATTCCTTTCTTCCTCATCCTCAATAAATAAAGAATCAGTCTCACTATATTTAGTCTCACTAACTTCAGTCTCACTAGGGGCTGAATATGAGACGGGGCCCGTTTCATTTTCAACCTGCCCTAGTCTTTTTTTAACACTAGGCCTATTTGAATTACCTACTGGGGTAGAAGACAATTCCCCTAAATAAATCTTATTAGCTAGCCTCCCTTTCTCACTTGAAGACTGTTGGACTTCATCAATTAGGTCATATTTTTTAAGAGTTTTTTTGATGGACAGTAATTTTGACTTCGAACAACCTAATAGCTTCATCAGTTTAGAATTAGAAAATACTAAATAAACCGCTCCTTCTTCATCTATCCAACCACGACTGAGAGATAATTCTAAACGATCTTTTAAAATAGAATAAGCCACCTTTACTTCTAATTTCATATCCATATATTTCTCATCCTCAAAAAGAATTTTAGGTAATTTGTAATATCGTTCTGAAGTTTGGTATTGATTTGCGGTAATTCGTTTCATAGCGCTCCTCCAAGTTCTTTGAGTATTAAATCTCCACTTGATTCCAATCGAACCAAGCCGCTTTTTTCTAATTCAGCCATAAGAGATATGGCTTCAACAATGTCAATTCCCATTTCACGTACTAAAAATGAAATGACAATATAGCGTGATGATTGTAATTCTTTTGTCATTTTTCCTCCTGAAAATAAAAAAAGGAGAACAATATTCAATTGTTCTCTCCTTAGATAAATATTTATTGTTGTATTCATTTTTCCGATGCGCAAACGACATCTACAAATACATATACATCTATGTGCCTTTTTAGGACTTTTTTGACGTCAAAATTGCCTTTATCTACAAAGACAAAATGCTTGTAAAATAGCTTAAAATCAAGGATTTTCACCCTTTTTTTCGTTGTAGCAACACTACACACTCCACGTGGTGCGTCTGCGGAAAAAGATCAACCGGCTGGACTTTCTTCAATTCATATCCCAATTCTTGGTAGAGTTTGATATCACGCGCCATGGTTGCGACATTACATGAGATATAGGCGATGCGGTTAGCTCCTGTTTGGGTACTAGCTTTGATAAAACTCTCGGTGAGTCCTTTTCTTGGTGGATCAACTAGGATAAGGCTTGGTTGAATTCCATCTTTAAGCCAATTCTTCATGGCGTTTTCAGCTGTGTCACAGACATAGTTGGCATTTGAAATATTGTTCAGTTGAGCATTCTTCTTACTATTCTCAACCGCTTCTGGAATTACTTCAACACCATAGACTTCCTTGACGTGTTTCGCAACAGAAATACCAATCGTCCCGATACCAGAATAGGCATCAATGACCACATCATCTTCTTTTAATTCAGCAAAGTCAATAGCTGTTTGATAAAGTTTTTCAGCCATTTCAGTATTGACTTGATAAAAGGCAGGGCCAGCGATTTGGTAGTCATTTCCCAACATCTGGTCAGTGATAAAATCTTGTCCATAAAGCGTACGCCATTCCTTACCAAAAATAGCATTAGTGTTCTGGTCATTGATATTTTGCATAACAGACACAATCTCTGGAAACTGCTTGATGACTTGTTCAATCAATTGGTCAACACGAAAAACTTTGGGACGAGTTGTCACCAAAATGACCATGATTTGCCCTGAATAGTGCCCACGACGCACCACAAGATTTCGAATCAAGCCAGATTGTTCCTTTTCATCATAAGGTTTCAAATCATAACGACGTAGCAAGTCACGTAGACCTACTACTACCTCATCAATCACAGAATCTTGTATAAAGAAATCTTCCAAAGGCATGAGGTCGTGGGAATTCTTACGGAAAAATCCTGTTTCCAAAACACCATTCACTCGACGAACAGGGACCTGTGCTTTGTTACGGTACTTGACTGGATTTTCCATACCTAAAGTTTCAGCAACCTCTATATCATCAATTCCAGCAATCTTATATAGACTGTCTTTGACTTGCTTGGTTTTAAACTTGAGCTGTTCTGGATAGGCAAGATGACCTAAATCCGCGATTCCTGAACGCAGGTAAGCCAAATCTAAATCTTGATTACGGTGTGGTGATTGGACAAGGTATTCTTCAACTTTCCCAAAACCAATCTTTTTATTAACCTTGAGGACACGCATAAGGATTTTTTCACTCGGTAAAGCATTCTCAACAAAAAATACCAAACCATCCACCTTGGCAACTCCTGCCCCTTCATGGGTCAAGTCAACAATCTCAACTTCTACAATATCATTTTTCTTTAACATTATTTTCTCTTTCTATTGGCCGACAAAAAAGACGGCAACGTTAGGGTTACCATCTATTATACCATGAAATTTCTTAAGAACCAAAACTCTTGAAGAAGTTGACAATGGCTTGCCAGAGGGAACTTAAGAAGTTCCCACCGTCCTCTAGCGCCTTATCAGCATCAAAGTTAAGGTTGATATTTTTAAAACTGTCGCCAGCTTGTGAAACAATACTTTGTTTAAGGTCATTTAGAGTTTTAGTGAAGTCTGTATTGCTAAGAATATCACTTTTTGAGAGATTCAAAGCAAAATTGATGATGATATTGATTTGGTTTCCTGTTATAACCTGATCAAGTTTGTAATTTTTCAAGGTATCTTCAACAATTTTACGGACATCTTCCTCTGTCAGATTTCCCTTACTTTCTTTAGCTTTGGCGAGTCCTGACTTAATATCTGCTAAGGCAACGTTTAATTTATTAGCATCATAGCCTGTTTTGTCCTTGTTTTCAGCATTGATATCGGACAAAGCCTTTAGCTCTTCTTGAGCCAAATCTTTGTTGGCTTGTGGCACCTTGGCTCCATTAGCTTCTAGCGAATAATAAATCCCTGCTAAAGCACTCTCACCTGTAACTGGAATAGGGGCTGCTACAGTGATTTTAGCATGTTCCACACCCAAGGTTACTGCTGCATTTCGGTACATATCCTGAGTCACCTTAGTGATGTTCTCTGGTGTTTCAATCTTGACCTCAAGTGGCGACTTGTCACCTAGTTTTTGAATCTTGGCTGATGAATACAATTGTAAGCTAGAGTCATTGGCCACATTCATAATCTTAGAATAGACATCAGGTGTCATGGTCTTGAGTTCTTTGGTGTCTGTTGAGGCATTGTAGCCTAGTTTTTTAAGGGTTTGATTTTTTTGATCTTCAGACAATGATGAACCTAGGACATATTCAGGTTGAACATAGGTTTCATCGATAACTTTTTGAACATCTGTTGCTGCATGGGCGCTATTCATAGCTGTTACTGCCCACAAGACCGCAGCACTGGTCAGAAAGAGTTTCTTTCTCATAGGGAATTCCCTCCTTTACCTTTTTAGAGTAATATATCTATCTTAAAGAAAACTTATAACAAAAACACCTGGATTAGCCAGATGTTGAAAAGAGAGTGAAACATTTGATGATGTAAAGGTTAAGATGAACCTGCCTAGAATAGTAATAGTTTCCTCCATTTACATAAAGTTCAGCACCGTGAAAAATGGAAATAGGGTGAATATAACTATAAGTCTTTCCAGTGGTATTACCAAGCAAGGGAGCAACAGTCTCACGAGAGTACTGTTTGGCCAGAGCCAAGGTATTTTCCTTGCCATTTTGGGCGATAAAATCGATATAGGCTGGTCCAAAATTATAGGCTTGAACAGCCGTCCAGACATCAACACCCTGCTTCTGGGCCAGATAGAGATTGTCTGTCAGAGTTTGAACGCCTTGCCGAATGCTAGAGGCGTTATCATTTATGGTGTTGGTGGAACCACTGGCAGACTCACTAGACTGCATGACGTCGCCTTCTTTTCCTTTTGTTTCGGTATAAATCATAGCGAGCACAAGCTCTTCGTTTGCTGGGGTGTCTTTTTCACTCAAGATTTCTCGCACCATGGGTTGATAGGTCATAACTTGCTTAACATCTTGGTGAATGCGGTAAGCTTTATATCCAGCAAAAAGGAAGACTGCTAGTACAAGCACTCTTCGAATTCGTTTAAACATTATTTACTTTGGATATCCTCGATATTTTTGATTAAGATAGAGTAGGTTCCATTGTCGTTTTGGATAAACTCAACAGACTCGGCGTCTTGATAGACGTTATTGGGAACGATGAGCTCAATTCCATTTGACAAGGAAAGTTTTTGATTTTCAAATTTCTTTAATTGGCGACTGGCATCAATTTCATCAAATTGAACAGGTTCTGGTACGGCTTCTTTGACTTGGTCAATAAAGCTCAAACGAGCCGTCAGATTGTTGTCAAAAAGGTCATTGGCCAGTTTCTCTGGTGACAATTCATTGCTTTCTTCTAGGTTGTTGAAAATCGCTGATTTGACCTTGGATTGAAATTGAAAATCATCTGTGTTAAAAGTCTCAGCAATGCGCTGTGCTGTTTTTTCCAATTCCTTGATAGATTTCTTAGGAGAAATCTTAGGAGCGACAGCAAGAAGATTATCTGAAAAATAGTTCAAGAAAGCCCCGTTATACTTGATTCGTTTTTCAATCAGATGGTACTTGCGACTCTGAAGATTAACCACCAAGGCCTCATCAGCCCCTGTTCCAAATCCAGGCAGGTTATTCTGAGTCAGCTTGATTGGATTATCAACTTCTCCTCCGAGGTGAGTCAAGGTCTCACGCAGGGCAATTCTCAAGAAAGCGAAATGTTCCACACCTTCTTTAGACAATTGCACAAAAATCAAGTCATTGGTCTTGAGATTTTCAGAAATGCTAAACTCCTCTTTCCAGAGATTAGCCAGTGTTACTGATGTCTCCAATAAATCGTCTGTGATGTGATTGAAGAAGGGATTTTCTTCCTCGAAAATCCCAGTCTTGGCTTCATCTGAATACACACGTTCAATTTTTTTACGCAGGTATTCTTCGATTTTTGGAGTAATATTGAGAAGCTTATCCGCTAGGAACAGCTCGGTATCATCCGGACTGAACTGGTGAATAATGGCTTTCTTAATATAAATGTCCATAAAAGTTTTAGTCCTCGTATAATGGGAAGGCATCTGTCAATTCTTTGACTGCACTTCTCACTTCTTCTAATACAGCCTCATTTTCTGCATTTTTAAGGGTTTTAATGATGAGTTCAGCCACTTTGCGACTTTCTTCTTCACCAAATCCACGTGCAGTAATGGCTGCTGCTCCGATACGAATCCCACTTGTCTTGAATGGTGACAAGGTTTCGTAAGGGATTGAATTTTTATTTAGGGTAATATTGACTTCATCCAGCAAGTTTTGAGCAACTTTTCCGTTTTCTACAACCTTAGTCACATCAACAAGGAAGAGATGGTTTTCAGTTCCACCTGAAATAATACGGAAATCAGGGTCTTGCAAGAAGACATCTGCCATAGCCTTGCTGTTCTTAATTACATTGGCAGCATATTCCTTGAAGGCTGGATCCAAAACTTCTTTGAAGGAAACTGCCTTAGCCGCCACAACATGCTCTAAAGGACCGCCCTGAATACCTGGGAAAATAGCTGAATTGATTTTTTTAGCAAGTTCTTCGTCATTGGTCAAAATCAAACCACCACGAGGTCCACGAAGGGTTTTGTGGGTCGTTGTTGTAGTGATATGAGCGTATGGTACTGGGCTTGGATGAAGGCCAGCCGCAACCAAACCAGCGATATGAGCCATATCTACCATGAGCTTAGCACCAACGGCATCTGCAATTTCACGGAATTTTGAAAAGTCGATAATTTGAGAATAGGCTGAAGCACCTGCTACGATCAATTTTGGTTTTACTTCTTGGGCTTGCTTCAATATAGCATCAAAGTCCAATAATTCCGTTTCAGGATCTACACTATAAGAAACAAAGTTGTAGGTTTGACCTGAGAAGCTAACTGGAGCTCCGTGGGTCAAGTGTCCACCTGCTGCTAAATCCATCCCCATAACGGTATCACCTGGCTCAATCAAGGCCATGTAAGCCGCACAGTTGGCTTGGCTTCCTGAGTGAGGTTGGACATTAGCAAATTTTGCACCGAAAATTTCTTTTGCGCGTTCAATAGCAAGAGTCTCTACCACGTCTACCACATCCGTTCCACCATAATAACGGCGGCCTGGGTAACCCTCGGCATATTTGTTTGTCAAGATAGACCCTTGAGCTGCCATAACAGCCTTGGAAACTACGTTTTCCGAAGCAATCAACTCGATATTATTCTGTTGGCGTTCTTCTTCTTTGGCAATAGCATTCCAGAGATCAGCATCGTATGCTTTAAAATCATCTTTGTCAAAAATCATAGGTCTTCTCCTTTTATTGTGTGACTAGTCCATTAGTTTAATTTTCTTATTAGAAAATCAAACTAAAAGATGCGAATAAACCGTTTCTGCATTTTATCACAAGTATAACCAACTTTTTCATAAAATGCATGAGCACCCAGACGATGATCGGCAGAGTTTAAGCGGATAAACCCATAACCACGTCTTTTTGCTTCTTCTTCCAACCCTTGTAATAAGCTTTTACCAATACCTTGACCTTGCGCTTGAGGTGAAACTGCTAAAGCTAAAATATTAAATCCTGCTTTAGAATAAAGTGATTCATAGACCTCAGCGTGGACATATCCAAGCAAGGCATGACTAGCTTCATTCTCATAGCCAAGTAGGAAATGATGGGAATCCTGAGATAGTCTAGCAAATTGACTAGCCGTGTCCTCTGGACTAAAAGAATAACCCAAAGCCTCTTGGTTGATCTCACATATAGCGTTCACATCAGTTTCTCTTAAATCTCTTAGCATCTCATTCCTCCTCAAAAGAAATCTCTGGCAACTGAGCAAGAATATCTTCTCGCTTAATGGCCCCTTGGCGTAAGATTTTCACCTTGTCTCCAGACAAGTCCAAAATAATCGAATCCTGTCCAGTTAGAAAAGCATCGTCTTCTAGACCCAAAACCTCTTGGTCAAAATCCTTCAGAATTTGTTCAAAGGTTACACCACTTGACTGACCTGAAATATTGGCAGACGGCCCAATCAAGGGTCCCGTCTCTCTAATCAAATCAAGCGTGATGGGATGACTAGGCATCCGAAATCCCACCGTTGCGAGACCCGAATTGACCCAATAGGGAACTCGGTCATTAGCTTCGAGAATAATGGTCAAGGGACCTGGTAAAAAGGTCTCTACAAGTTTTTGAAGATAAGTTGGCTGATTCTTTGAAAAGTGCAAGATATCCTCTAAAGAGGCAATATTGAGATTGAGTGCCTTGTCTCTGGGACGACGTTTAATCTGGTATACATGATTAACTGCTTTTTCGTCTAGAGCCTTGGCAAAAAGACCATAAACAGTCTCTGTAGGCAGAACAACAGCTCCACCCTTTTCCAACTCTTGCCTAATCCTGTCCATCATCAACCACAACCATCCTATCTTGACCAAATTGATCCTTAAGCGTTCTTACACGTTTTTCAGGAAGATGCTTCCTAAAAAGTTCAGGAACACTTTGACCTTGCTTGTATCCAATTTCAAGGTAAATCTTACCACCATCTTTGAGATAGTCTTTTGCATCTTCCGCAATTCTACGGTAAATAGCTAGGCCATCCTCGTCTGCAAAGAGAGCTAGATGAGGCTCCGAATGCAAAACATTCAAGCCAACCTCTGACTCATCTTCACGAGAGATATAGGGTGGATTGGAAACAATTATATCATATTTTTCAGAAATTTCTGTAAAACAGTCAGATTTTTTTAAAAATATTTGAAGATTTTGATTTTTAGCATTTTCGTTAGCTAAATCTAAAGCATCTTGGGAAATATCTGCTGCTGTCACTGACCAATCTGGTCTATTTTTTGCTAGAGCGAGAGCAATAGCTCCACTACCTGTCCCGATATCTAGGACCTTAAGATTTTCTTCAGAATTTTCAGCCAGGATAAGCTCGACTAATTCCTCTGTCTCTGGACGGGGAATCAAAACCCGCTCATCAACTTTTAACTGCATTCCATAAAAATCTGCCTGTCCGATGATATACTGTGCTGGTTTATGATCTACTAACTGTTGAAAAATTCCTTTTACAAATTGTTTTTCTTCCTCTGTTACCTCTTTCTGGAGGGCAAAAACAAAATCTGTGAAAGGAAGATTTTTCAGGCCACGATAGACAAAAGAGAGGCTTTCAGCTTCCTCTCCTTGTCTTATCAACTCTTCTTCAAAATCTGAAAATAATTGAGCTAATATCATTATTTATTTAATTCTTCTAATTTTTGTGTTTGGTCATAGAGCACCAAAGCATCCACAACCTCATCCAATTTACCAGACAAAATAGTATCTAGTTTTTGGAGAGTCAAGCCGATACGGTGGTCTGTGACACGGTTTTGTGGGAAGTTATAAGTACGAATACGTTCTGAACGGTCACCAGTACCGATTGTTGATTTACGCTCAGCGTCTTGTTCATCCTGAGCAATTTGTGCAAAGTGGTCAGCAACACGCGCACGGATGATTTTCATGGCTTTCTCACGGTTCTTCTGCTGGGTACGTTCTTCCTGCATCTCAACTTTAATATTGGTTGGCAAGTGAACGATACGAACGGCTGTCGCAACCTTGTTGACGTTCTGTCCACCAGCACCAGAGGCGTGATAGATGTCGACACGAAGGTCTTTTGGATCAATGTCGTATTCAACCTCTTCAACTTCTGGCATAACAAGAACTGTCGCTGTCGAAGTATGAACACGGCCTTGGCTTTCTGTCACAGGGACACGTTGCACACGGTGGGCACCTGATTCGTACTTGAGTTTAGAGTAAACCGACTGACCAGAAACCATAGCAACCACTTCTTTAAAACCACCGACACCGTTCATAGAGGCTTCCATGACTTCAAAGCGCCAACCTTGGGCTTCCGCATACTTTTGGTACATAGTTAGCAAATCTCCAGCGAAAAGTGCCGCTTCGTCTCCACCAGCTGCTCCACGGATTTCAAGGATGATATTCTTGTCATCGTTTGGATCCTTTGGAAGGAGCAAAATTTTCAGTTTTTCTTCATATTCTTCTTTTTCAGCCTTGGCATCTTTGAGTTCTTGCTTGGCCATTTCTTCCAAGTCCGCATCTCCGCCTGATTCCTTAATCATCTCTTCGGCATCGACGATATTTTGAAGGACTTGTTTATACTCACGGTAGGCTATTACGGTGTCACGATTGGAAGCTTCTTCTTTTGAAAGCTCCATAAAACGCTTGGTGTCTGAAACGACATCAGGGTCACTCAGCAATTCTCCTAGTTCTTCATAACGGTCTTCTACAGCTTGTAGTTGATCATAGATGTTCATTTTTCTTCATTCTCCTTATTGATTTCAGGGGCAAAATAATGTTTACGGCAAACCGAGATATAGGTTTCATTACCACCAATCTGGATCTGTTCTCCATCGTAAACGGGCAGTCCATCCTGTGTTCGCAACACCATGGTCGCCTTTTTCTTGCAATACTGACAGATGGTCTTGATTTCGTCAATCTTGTCTGCTAAAAGCAAGAGATATTTGGAACCTTCGAACAATTCATTGCGAAAGTCATTTTTCAAGCCAAAAGCCATGACGGGTATGTCTAACTCGTCCACAACACGAGCTAGGTCGTAAACATGGTGGCGTTTAAGAAACTGGGCTTCATCGACCAAAACACAATAAGGTTTTTCTGGTAGGTCTCGGATATAGCCAAAGATATCCGTTGTTTCCTCAATCGCAAGGGCAGGGCGTTTCATGCCAATTCGACTCGACACATAGCCAACACCGTCACGCGTATCCAGAGCCGAGGTCATAATGACAACACCTTTTCCTTGCTCCTCGTAGTTATAGGCCACTTTGAGAATCTCAATCGTTTTACCAGAGTTCATGGTCCCATAACGATAATACAACTGTGCCATGTTTCTTGCTTCACGTCCATTTCTAAATTTTTGCTACATTCTAGTATATCATAATTTTCTGAAGCTTTAAACGGCAAAATGTGGTAAAATGGAAGAAATCAAAACTAGTGGAGGAAGCTATTATGCCATTTGTACGCATCGATTTATTTGAAGGACGCACGCTCGAGCAAAAGAAAGCTCTTGCTAAGGAAGTAACGGAAGCAGTTGTCCGCAACACTGGAGCCCCTCAATCTGCTGTCCATGTCATCATCAACGACATGCCAGAAGGAACTTACTTCCCACAAGGGGAAATGCGTACTAAATAAGCTAGCTTAAGCAGAATTGCTTAGGCTTTTTCAATCTCCAAGTAGCATCCATTGAAGAAATAGTTCAAATTTGTTACAATTTGAAAAGAGACTTGGAAAAATTTCCAAGAAAAGAGTTATTGATTAAAGGAAACATTATGATTACACGAGAATTTGATACCATCGCTGCTATCTCTACTCCACTAGGTGAAGGGGCTATTGGTATTGTCCGCTTGAGCGGAACAGAAAGTTTTGCTATTGCGCAAAAGATTTTTAAAGGAAAATACTTGAGTCAGGTTGCTAGCCATACACTTAACTACGGTCACATCGTTGACCCTCAAAATGGTAAGGTCATGGACGAGGTTATGGTTGGAGCCATGAAGTCTCCAAAAACCTTCACTCGTGAAGATATTATCGAGATTAACACTCACGGTGGGATTGCGGTGACCAATGAGATTCTCCAGCTAGCTATCCGTGAAGGAGCTCGGTTGGCAGAACCTGGTGAATTTACCAAACGTGCCTTCCTAAATGGACGTGTTGACTTGACTCAGGCTGAAGCCGTTGTGGACATCATCCGTGCTAAGACAGACAAGGCTATGAACATTGCAGTTAAACAATTAGACGGCTCACTTTCTGACCTTATTAACAATATCCGTCAAGAAATCCTTAACACACTTGCCCAAGTCGAGGTCAATATCGACTATCCTGAGTATGACGATGTTGAAGAAGCGACTACTGCTGTGGTCCGAGAAAAGACAATGGAGTTTGAACAATTACTAACCAATCTCCTTAGAACAGCCCGTCGCGGTAAAATCCTTCGTGAAGGAATTTCCACTGCCATCATCGGACGCCCCAACGTTGGGAAATCAAGCCTTCTCAACAACCTCTTACGTGAAGATAAGGCAATCGTAACCGATATTGCTGGTACGACACGTGATGTCATTGAAGAATACGTCAACATCAACGGTGTTCCCCTAAAATTGATTGACACAGCTGGTATTCGTGAAACGGATGATATCGTTGAACAAATCGGTGTCGAGCGTTCGAAAAAAGCCCTCAAGGAAGCTGACCTAGTACTACTAGTGTTAAATGCTAGTGAACCACTAACCGCCCAAGACCGCCAACTCCTAGAAATCAGCCAAGAAACCAACCGAATTATTCTCCTTAACAAAACTGACCTGCCAGAAGTTATTGAAACCTCTGAACTTCCAGAAGATGTCATTCGCATTTCAGTCCTTAAAAATCAAAATATCGATAAGATTGAAGAGCGAATCAACAACCTCTTCTTTGAAAATGCTGGTTTGGTTGAGCAAGATGCTACTTACTTGTCAAATGCCCGTCACATTTCCTTGATTGAGAAGGCCGTTGAAAGTTTGCAAGCTGTTAATGAAGGTCTTGAACTGGGGATGCCTGTTGACTTGCTTCAAGTTGACTTGACCCGTACTTGGGAAATCCTCGGAGAAATCACTGGAGATGCGGCTCCTGATGAACTCATTACCCAACTTTTTAGCCAATTCTGTTTAGGAAAATAAGAAAAATCCATGATCCTTCATTCGGTCATGGATTTTATTGTCTTATTAGTAATCTGGTCTTAAGACACCTGTTACAGTTGCCTTGGTCGCTTCGTAGTCGCCATCTACGACGACTTTGATAATGCGTTTGGCATCTTCTTCTGGTGCTGGAACTAGAGGTAATCGAGTTGGGCCAGCTTCAAATCCCATATAGTTCAAAACTGCCTTAACTGGAGCAGGACTTGGATAAGAGAAGAGGGCATTGACTTTAGGAATGAATTTACGCTGAATAGCTGCAGCTTTCTTCATATCACTTTCTGCAATAGCAGTAAACATCTCGTGCATTTCATCCCCATTTGTATGGGATGCAACAGAAATAACCCCATCCGCACCAAGGTTCATGGCATGGAAAGCATCTCCATCCTCACCTGTATAAATCAAGAATTCTTCAGGCTTGTGCTCAATTAAGTAAGCCATATTGGCCAAGCTGGTACATTCTTTGACACCAATAATATTTGGATGATCAGCCAAACGAAGCATGGTTTCTGGAGTCAATTCGACAACCACACGACCTGGAATGTTATAGATAATAATAGGCAGGTCAGAAGCATCTGCAATGGCCTTAAAGTGCTGATACATTCCTTCTTGAGAAGGTTTATTGTAGTAAGGTACAATAGCAAGCCCAGCAGCAAAACCGCCGAATTCCGCGACTTCTTTGACAAACTCGATAGAGTCACGCGTATCATTGGTACCAACACCCGCAATCAAAGGAACGCGTCCATTGACAATCTTTTGTACAGCCGCAAACAACTCCAACTCTTCATCGTGAGTCAAGGTTGGACTCTCAGCAGTGGTCCCTGCGAGAAGAATTCCATCCGTATGATGAGCCAACAAATGCTCAATCAAGGCTGGAATAGCATCAAAGTTGATGGAACCATCCTGATGGAAGGGGGTAATAAAGGCTGTGATGATTTTACACTCTTTTAAATCTTGATAAGACATGAAAACACCTCTCTATTTCAAAGAAGGAGTTCATCTGAACTCCTAAACGATATGACTATTTTAATTCAAATTTCAATTCAGCTGTTGGACGAACCAAGCCACGTTCATGAAGAGTTTCAGCAATCTGAACTGAGTTCCAAGCAGCACCTTTGAGCAGGTTGTCTGAAACAACCCACATGTGGATTCCTTTTTCAGCATCCAAGTCTTTACGGATACGACCAACAAAGGTATCACGCGAACCAACTGCATTGATAGCTTGAGGATAAATTTGATGAGCTACATCATCTTCAAGAACAGCACCCGGGAAGGCTGCGATAGCTGCTTTGACTTCTTCGATTGGAGCCACTTCTTTTGTTTCGATATAAACAGACTCAGAGTGAGCTGATAAGACTGGAATACGAACACATGTTGCTGAAACGGCAATACTATCATCTTCCATGATTTTCTTAGTTTCCTTAGTCATCTTCATCTCTTCATAAGTGTAATCATTGTCAGTGAAGACATCAATTTGTGGAAGAGCATTGAAGGCGATAGGATAATGTTTCTTGTCACCACCTGAAGGCAAGATTTCGGCATGCAAATCACGTGGGGTTACACCATCATTCAAGACTTCACGAAGTTCACGTTGTGTCTCAAGAATTGCTCCCATACCAGCACCTGAAACTGCTTGGTAAGTTGAAACAATGATACGGTCCAAGCCCCATTTTTGGCGAACTGGCTCAAGAGCCACCATCATTTGAATTGTTGAACAGTTAGGGCAGGCAATGATCCCATTGTGGGCATCAAGTGCGTGAGCATTGACCTCTGGAACAACCAAAGGAACGTCTGGATTTTGACGGAAGTAAGATGTATTATCTACTACTACCGCTCCAGCTTTCACTGCGTATGGTGCATACTTAGCTGATGTAGAACCACCTGCTGAAAAGAGAGCAATATCAACTCCTTCAAAAGCTGTTTCAGTCGTTTCTTCAATCGTAATATCTTGATCTTTAAATTTCAAAGTCTTGCCTGCTGAACGTGCAGAAGCAAGTAAACGAATTTTATCGATTGGAAGTGTTGATTCTTCCAACATTTTTATCATCTGAGCACCGACAGCACCTGTCGCGCCGACTACAGCAACTGTATATCCCATAAATAACCTCTTTCGGAATTTTCTAAAAATTTCTATAATAGAAGTATTATACTACTTTTTCCATGAATTGCAAAGCTTTTTCATCATTTTTTGGAAAATAAAAATCCCCAGTCGTTAGACTAGGGACTAAGAGGCATCTTCATGTGATGAGCAGGTTCACACAACTCATCAAGGTCCGCTCCTGCGTTATGACCTCCTTATGCTCAATAGTAGTCCGAAGACTACCTATCGACTCATCGCATATTCTATATTACTAGAGATACTTGATTTTGTCAATAAGAAATTTTTTCGATCGAGTATAACAAAAAACTCTCGTATTCAAGAGTTTCCCTATACATATCATGCTAATTGCCGGGATTGAACCGGCGACCTCATCCTTACCATGGATGCGCTCTGCCAACTGAGCTAAATCAGCTTACTTAAGTAAGTATACTATAATCAGAAAAACTTGTCAAGTTTTCTTAGAAATTTTCCATAAGAAAAAGCCAGGTAAAGGCTACCTAGCTTGTCCTGTTCTATTTGCTTAAATCGATTCGACGACCAATTTTACCAATGATAATCGCTCCAATAATCAATGAGGCAAATTCACCAATTCCTGTTGTAAACCAAGTAAGGAAAAATGGTAATTCTGCTACAATATTTAACTCTGCAGCGATGGTAAACATGGAAATTGAAAAGAGGATTGAAAAGAAGAAATGATCTTTTCGAATCAATCCGTTAAAGAGGTAATCCTTGCTATATTTTGCAAAAAGCCAAACACCTAAACTGAGGAATACCAAGGTTGATCCGCCACCAACAAAGACATCTAGTAGTCCGAAGCTAAAGAAATTAGCAATCATACAACCGATAGTAACTCCGATGATGTACTTGGGATTGTAAAAAGCCATAAAGTTCATCATTTCTGAAATACGAAACTGATAAGCACCATAGCTGATGGCATTTAGGGGCGGTGTGACAGTCAAAACGACATAAATAGCAGCAACGATTGCAATATCTGCAACATCACGAATAGTTAATTTTTTCATTTTTTCTCCTTTGGCGGTTATCCGCGTGTAATATGCTTGGTGAAAGAAGCTAAGCACCAAGGGTTGCTTTATTCAACCTTACTAGTATAGCACAATAGCCTGCTTTATGCTATACTTAAAGCATGAAAAAACCTATTCAAAAATTTTTTAACAATGAAATCTTAGCCTATCTCTTTTTTGGCCTTGCAACAACTCTAGTTTCGATTCTCTCGCGATTGGTCATTTATCAACTAACTCATCAGGAACTTCTTGCTACGGCCTTGGCAAATATATTTGGTATCCTATTTGCCTTTATCACAAATGATAGGCTTGTATTTAAGCAAGCAAGGAAGAATCGGCTTATCCGTTTAGTGAAATTTTTTCTTGCCCGCCTTTCTACTTTTCTGTTAGACTTGTTTTTAACTTTTCTCTTTGTAACTCAATTCCCTCATATCATAGGGCAATTTGTAAACGAAAATCCTGATAAGGTAAATGCAATTGAAACAATAATTGCACAAATACTCATTATTATCATCAATTATATCTTGAGCAAGATCTATATTTTTAGAAAATAATGCTCCATTTATGAGCCTTTTAATTGCCTTCTATAATGATTTAGGATACAATGAAACACGAAACATTGAAAGGAAAACAGTATGTTAAAAAATCTAAAATCGTTCTTGCTTCGAGGAAATGTTATTGACCTTGCTGTCGGTGTTGTCATTGCCTCTGCTTTTGGTGCTATCGTTACTTCACTTGTAAACGACATTATCACTCCTCTTATTTTAAATCCCGCTTTGAAAGCTGCTAAAGTCGAACGTATCGCTCAACTTTCTTGGCATGGAGTCGGCTATGGTAACTTTTTAAGTGCTATTATCAATTTTATCTTTGTGGGTACCGCCCTCTTCTTTATTATCAAGGGTATTGAAAAAGCACAGAAACTGACTGGTATAAAGGAAGAAAAAACTGACGAAAAAAAACCAACCGAATTGGAAGTCCTTCAAGAAATCAAAGCCCTTCTTGAGAAAAAATAATCGATTAAAAGGATCTAGCACAAAGCTAAATCCTTTTTCTTTACTCTTTGGGCAACTTGCCTGCTTTTTCTAGCATCTTCTTGATAAGATAAGGCATCTTAACATTCTCCCGCCCTTTTTTCTCAATCAGTTTTTTCACAAATTCCGGCATTTGTAAATCTTGAGATTCAGCCAAAATGTTTTTCGTCTCGTCTGAAGGAACTAACTCATCAAAGGTCTCTTCTTCTGGGAGAAATTCCTTAAACTCTTGATGTTCATTGGCTCTAACTGTATTGACCAAGGCATCAATCAAGCGAGAATCTGTATTTGGCATTGGTGGACGATGGTAGTTTACCCCAAATTCCTGACACAAGTCATAACATTCCACATCATTATCAAACAAGACTTCAATGTGCTCACTGATAAAGCTGATTGGAACAAAAATATAATGGTCTGGATGTTCTGTCTGTTCTCTGAGATACTCCAAAACATCTGGCTTAATCCATGGAATCCCAATATCACTCTCACTTTGCCAGGTATTTGTATATTGATCGGAACTCAAACCTAGTTTTTCAGCAACTAACTTGCTATTTTCGAAAATTTGATCGATATAAGGATCTCCAAAATCCAAGGCAAAAATGGGCACACTATGGGCTGAAAAGATGACTTTAAAGCTATCCTGCTTTACTTCTTCTTTTAAAATTTTAGCAATTTCATCTGCCCAATAGTTTAAAAGTGCTTCTTCCTGATACCAGTCCTTAATGACCAAAAATTGAATTTGTTTGCTTTCTAAAAATTTTTCATAGCCCATGACAGAGTAGAAAGAATAATGAGGCTCCAAAATCAAACAAATACACTGTTCAATTCCGTCTGCTTCCATTTGACCGATCACATCTGGAATAAAGGGACTGGAAAACTTATTAGCAAAGTAGACACTGTATTCATTCCCCAGCCTAGCTTCTACCAAGGCAACCTCTTGACGGGTAATTTTTTGCAGAGGCGTGCCTCCAATTCGTACATAATTATCATAGAGAGTCTGAATCTCGTGGTCTTGAGGTCTCACTCCACGACGAATATTTGTGAAAAAATCAGCTACACCTTCAAAGGTAATCTCTTCTGGCGAACCGAAGGTCATCATTAAAATTGCTTTTTTCATAATCGCTTCCTTGTGATGTTTTTATCAAGTTTATTTTATCATGAATCCACTGATAAGTAAACGCTAACATAGCAGATTGCCCTAACTTCTGTCTTTTGTTTTTCTCTTCTTTCTATGATACAATGGAAAAAATAAATTCAAAAGGAGTTTTTTATGACTTATCCAAATCTCTTGGACCGCTTCTTAACCTACGTTAAGGTCAACACGCGCTCTGATGAACACTCTACTACTACTCCAAGTACACAGAGTCAGGTTGACTTCGCAACAAATGTCCTAATTCCTGAAATGAAACGTGTTGGACTGCAAAATGTTTACTATCTACCGAATGGTTTTGCTATTGGAACCTTGCCAGCCAATGATCCATCTTTAACACGTAAGATTGGCTTCATCTCCCACATGGATACTGCTGATTTTAATGCTGAAGGAGTCAATCCACAGGTAATTGAAAACTACGATGGTGGTGTGATTGAACTTGGAAATTCTGGTTTTAAACTGGATCCAGCCGACTTCAAGAGTCTTGAGAAATATCCAGGCCAAACGCTCATTACAACTGATGGAACAACCTTGCTAGGTGCTGATGACAAGTCTGGTATTGCTGAGATTATGACAGCTATTGAATATCTGACTGCTCATCCTGAAATCAAACACTGTGAGATTCGTGTTGGTTTTGGTCCAGATGAGGAAATCGGTGTTGGTGCTAATAAATTTGATGCAGAAGATTTTGATGTGGATTTTGCCTACACTGTTGATGGTGGTCCACTAGGTGAACTTCAGTACGAGACTTTCTCAGCCGCTGGTGCTGAATTGCATTTCCAAGGCCGTAATGTCCACCCTGGTACTGCCAAAGGGCAGATGGTCAATGCCCTTCAGCTAGCAATTGATTTTCATAATCAACTTCCAGAAAATGACCGACCTGAGTTAACTGAAGGTTACCAAGGTTTTTACCATCTAATGGATGTGACAGGTAGTGTTGAGGAGGCGCGTGCAAGCTACATCATTCGTGATTTTGAAAAAGATGCCTTTGAAGCGCGTAAAGCATCCATGCAATCTATCGCTGATAAGATGAATCAAGAACTTGGGAGCAACCGTGTCACTCTCAACTTGACAGACCAGTACTACAATATGAAAGAAGTCATTGAAAAAGATATGACTCCAATTACCGTTGCTAAAGCCGTTATGGAAGATCTAGGTATCACGCCTATTATCGAACCAATCCGGGGTGGAACAGACGGCTCTAAGATTTCCTTTATGGGAATCCCAACTCCGAATATCTTTGCAGGTGGCGAAAATATGCACGGACGTTTTGAATACGTTAGCCTTCAGACTATGGAACGTGCAGTTGATACCATCATTGGCATCGTAGCTTATAAAGGCTAAAAAGACGAGGTGGCTCAGCTACTTCGCCTTTCTGTTTATTCTACTGCTTTTTCTTGATTACCAGTGCTTGTTGTAGATTCAGTTGATCCCTTTTCTGAAGTTAATTCAGCAGGTTTAGAATCTCTTGTGTTGCTTGCTTTGTTTTCGTCGCTAGCAGTTTCGCTGTTAGATTCTGTAGTTGCGTTTGGTTGGTTCTCAGCACTGGTGTTATCACCATTTGCTTCAGCATTTCTTGCTGGACTTGTTTCTTCACTTGCGCTAGCTTTTGACTGGATTTGGTGATTCAAAACTAGAATAGCTTTTGTCAATTCAAGTAAAGCTGCTTTGTCTTTACTCTTAGCAGAAAGTTGATCTAGTAATGCATCCACTTTATCAAAGTCCTCATCAGAACCATTATTACTTTCTAAATAAGAGTGAAGCGACATGAGAATATCGTAGAGTTTTTGATAGAGTACAAGTGTCTGAGAATCTTGCTCAGCATTTTCCTTTTCTTGTTGAAGGGCGCTAGCGATACGAGTCAAAACATCTTTTACCTGACTGTTTACTTCATCCAAGTCTGCATCAGCCTTGTTTGTGGCAGCTTTTAGATTTTCTACTTCTTCTGCCAAGGATTGTCTGATTCCTTCTTCATGGATTTGTTCCAAGAGTTGATTTGCCTTGTTCAAAAGACTTTCTACTTCTTCCTTGCTGACATGATTGACATATTCTTCTTTTTTAAGATCAGGATAAAGATCTTTCAAAAATTCATAAATCGCTTGCTTAGCAGATTGGTTATCAACTTTTTCTTTATCTAAAACTGTTTCATTTACTTTTGCAGTAGCTGGCTGATTTTTCAAAGCCTCTTCTACTTCTTGTTTTGTTTGGTAAATGCTTGGGAACAGTTTATTCAAGTCCACAGCCTTACGGAAGGATTGAGATTGATATAAAGTAAAAGTCAAATTAGCTACTTTATTACGAAGCTCATCACTTAAACGACCATCGTTTACATGCTCATAGAAGTACTTGATGTATTCCACTGTTGTATCGCCAGTACGGTCATTAAAGTCTTGAAGAGCTTGAAGTTGTGATTCAACCGCTGCTAAAGCAGCCTCATCTTTAGCCAACTTAGCCTCTTGGAGTCGAACGAGAAGGTCTTTCTTAGGAAGTCCATAAGTATCTGTATCTAGCGTATTGATTTTATCAATCAAGGCCTGATATTTCTTATCTAAAGCACTTGTTTCAACAGGTTTGACACTTTCATCAATATGGATATATTGCTTATCAAAGAGGTCAAGTGTTTTTAGATAACCTGCTGTAGAGTTAGTTGCTAGTTTCTTCATATTTTCAGTAAACTGACCTAAAACTAACTCAATCTGTCTTTGTTTGATTGGATCGTCTTTATAGACGTTTCGACTTTCAGCAAGAAGTTGATCTACTTTTGCCAAGACTGCCTTCTCATCAAAAGTTCCAGGTTGATAGTTGGATTGCAGGGCTGGAATTTTGTTTTTCAAGGCTACTTCATAGCCCTTAGTTTGAACCTTGATGTAGTGATTGTGGTCTCCATGACTCATGACAAAACCTGATTCATCTTCAGCGATAATACGATTAGCATCAAATCCGTATCCATCTTCTTCATGTTTCTCATGTGAAGTTCCTGGATTGATTGGAAGAGATGGAGAAGGTGTTGCTAGACTATTGTTTGGAAGAGTCGGTTGCCCAATTTGATTTGATTTTGGAATGTAATGGAAATGATCACCATGTCTTACAATATAAGCTATAGCCGTTTCTTCAATGATATCTTTTGGATTAAAAATATAACCATCAGATACTGAAGAGAGCTCCTTACTTGTCGTTAAAGAAGAAGGATTGCTTGAAAGACTGCCTAGACTAGACACTACTTCATTAGGTTTTGCATTTGTAGAAACTGTAGAACCAGTTCCACTGATAGACACCATTCTGGCAATCTTTTCTTCTAAGGCAGAAAGCTTGCTGTAAGGAATAAAGTGGTAATGGTCGCCATGCGGAATCGCAACTCCATTTGGTGTAAGACTGATAATCTTAGCAGGGTCAAAGACCAGGCCATCTGATTCACTGTAACGTTGGGCGCTAGGTGAATCATAGAGTTCCTTCAAAAGACTCTGGAGATTTTCAGATTTATTTGCTGGCTTGCTAGTTGATCCTTTTGCTACAGATTGCGTATTATTGTCACTAGCTGTTGAAGAATAGCTTAACTGACTCGGTTGCATATTTTTTCCAGCCAGATGTGCTTTAGCTGCTGCTAATTCACTAGCAGATAAATCGCTTTTGGGAATGTAGTGATAGTGACCTCCATGAGGAACGATATAAGCATTACCCGTATCTTCGATAATATCAGCTGGATTAAAGACATAGCCATCATTTGTCGTATATCGTCCCTGAGACCTTGCTACAGCAACATCAGAGCTGACCTTCTCCTTATCTTTGACATGTTCTTGTTTTTGACGATTGATTTCATCTTTGGTTCGAACATTATCAGCATGAGCTACATCTTTCAGGTAGACATAATATTTTCCATCGACCTTGATGATACAACCATCCTTGACTTCATTGACAATATCAGCGTCTTTAAGTTGATAGTTTGGATCCTTCATCAAGAGTTCTTCACTAAAGAGGGCATCATAAGGAACTTTCCCATTATAGTAATGATAGTAGTCACCGTGTGACGTTACATAGCCCTGACCTGTAATTTTGATTACAATTTGCTCAGCCTGAATTCCTTCTTTCTGGCTAACCTGGTCTGGTGTCAAGTTTTCACTTTTCTGACTTGACTGGCTGCCATCCACATAAGAGACACGATTATTGTCCTTATTTTCCTGCGAACGATGCTGGTTTTGTCCATAGGCACATAGACTCAAGGATACGATAACAGCTGATCCAGCTGCTATATATTTTTTACTGAATTTCATAAATCCCTCATTTCAATAAATGATGAAACTTTTTCTTAACTTCTTTTTTCTCGGTTAAACAATTTTTCTAAACCGCTTATTTAACCATTTAATTAACCAGTAAATAGTTTACTATTTAAAATTATAGAGAAATGAAATAAGAATAGGACAAATTGATCAGGACAGTCAAATCAATTTCTAACAATATTTTAGAAGTCAAGGTGTACTATTCTAGATTCAATCTATTATACTTCTGTCAAGTTTCTGTTACTTTCTTCTAAAAAAGAGAAGCAACACGAAAGGTTACTTCTCCATAAAATATGCTTCATTCTTTTTACTACTGTATAGGAGTCGGTTGACTCTCTTTTAACAAAGCCAAGAGCCTATCTAATTCTGCTGAAATAGTGTTACTGTCTTTCGTTCCGAAAAGAAGACTGCTGTTTAGACCAGACAATGTCTCCATAGCATTTTGGCGAGTACGAGAATCTGTTACTTTTTCTAGCAAGGTCTCCGCCTCTGCTATCTTAACGTCAATAACAGAACGCTCTACTTGTGGAACTTCATCCTCATCTGTAGTATCTTCAGCTTCTTCCTCTGTCTCTTCCGCATCAGTGCTTGGTCTATAAAGATTATCTGCTGAAGGATTTAAACCAGCGTGATTCTCTTTTTCATCAGATTCAGAATGAGTTGGCTCACTTACTTCATCATGTTCCTTATCTTCATCAGGTTTACCGTTTTGGTCTGCCTTATTTTTACGAACATGGTCGCTAGCATTACCCCAACCATTATCTGAATGAGGACGTTGGTCAGGATGTTCAACGTAGTATTTCACTGTCGCAAATAAATCTTCTAAGGTATAGCCTTCAGGAGCTGAGTAAAGTCCTTCATCAAACCATGCAAACTTAAGGTTATGATAGTGATCAAAGTGAGGAATTATAAAGTGACCATTTTGTACAGCTACAGTATACTGTAAATGATTCGGTATTTTTTCTAATGGTACCTTTTTCTCAGCTTTTACGCGGTTATAGATAGCTTCTGTCCCTGTTGCCTCTGGTTTTGCTTCTGTTGCTTCAGTAGAATTTGGAGCTTGTAAGCCTTTTTCTTTAGCATAAGCCTGAGCTGCTGCTCTTTCAGCTTCAGATAAGCTGTCTTTTTTAATCCAGTGGCTATGGTTCAAGTGTGGAGTGACGTAGGCATTTCCTTCATCACTTTCAATATCATGCTCATCAAAGATATAGCCATCCTCTGTTGTATATTTACCTGCTAATTTCGCTAATTTAATTTCATCGTCTGTATAGGCAATTTGAGCATTTGGTTTGCCAAGTCGCTCTGGATGGGTAATTGGTGCTAGGAATGCCAATAAATCATCTACCAATTTTACTTTATTAGAAGATTCATCATTCAAGCGCTCTGCTAATTTGTCTAAAGTTTGGAAATCAGAAACGCGACCTTTATTTTCAGACAAGGCTTTATGAGCCTGGGTTAACAGATTGTAGGCTTTATCATAAAATTCTTGGTCACGAGAAGCGACATTTTCTTTTTTAGCAACTAGAGCATGTGTCTCTTGAGTTTTCTTAGACAAGAGATTTTCAATAGCATCAATCTTATCCTTAGCCAAGTCTTTAGCAAAAACATAGTGACTGACACCAGCAATTTCCACAACATATCCTTCCCCAACTTTTCTAACAACCTGTTCTACTGTAAAATCAGTTTGTTTTTTCTCAGTTGATGGTTGAGCTTGCGGTTTTGGTGCTGGTTTCAAATAATTCATTCCCGGCAAGACTGCACCATTTTGTCCCTTAATAGCTATCATACGAGCCAATTTTTCTTCCAAAGGTGACATTTGTGAATAAGGGATAAAGTGATAATGGTCTCCGTGCGGTACAGCAACACCATTAGCTGTACGATTTGTTATTTGTGCCGGGTCAAATACTAGTCCATCCGATTCTACATGGCGTTCTGATAAGGGTTTAGCATACAATTCACGTAAAAGGCTTGGAATGTCTTCCCCTTGATTTTGATGATAAGTTGGAGTGACAGTCAAATTGTGGTTCTCTGACAAGCTTGGTTGAGCTGGATTTGCATTATGACTAGAACTTGAAGAAGGACGAGACCCCTGCTTCCCATTCCAATAGGCTTGGGCTGCAGCCAATTCTCCTGCAGACAAATCACTCTTAGGAATATAGTGAAAATGATTTCCATGCGGTACAACAAAAGCGTCACCTGTATCTTCAATCACATCTGTTGGACTAAAGACATACCCATCATCCGTTGTATAGGCTCCTCCAGTTGCTCTATTCGGTGCCTGCGTATTGAGATTAAAGTTTGCTTTAATGGCTGAACTTGGTTTCGCAGGACTGCTTGGTTTCGTATTATCAGAATGCTTTTGAACTGGCTGACCTCCAATTGGTAGATTTCGAGCCAATTTTTCTTCCAAGGCAGACATTTGCGAATAAGGAATGAAATGGAAATGATCTCCGTGAGGTACTGCCACACCATTTGCAGTACGTTTTGTAATCTGTGCTGGGTCAAATACTAATCCATCAGACTCCACATGACGTTGGCTAAGTGGCAAAGCGTACAATTCTTGAAGGAGACTAGCTAAATCCTCATTTTGACTCTCAGGAGTTGTTGTAAGATTTTGAGGAGTTTCAGATGGACTCGTTCTCACACTAGATCTTGTTTCTCCCCTGCTAGAACGATATTCAACCGTACTTAATTGACCGCCTTTTCCAGATAAGAAGGCTTGGGCAGCAGCTAATTCACTGGCAGACAAATCACTCTTAGGAATATAGTGGAAGTGATTGCCATGAGGAACAATATAGGCATCGCCTGTATCTTCAATGATATCAGAGGCATTAAAGATATAACCATCATCCGTTGTATAACGTCCTTGGGCTCTGGCTGCAACTACCGCCTGATTGTTTGAACCGCCACCGTGATTACTACTATGTTCCTGCTTCTGACGTTTAATCTCTTCTTTTGTCCGAATATTATCCGCATGGGCCGCATCTTTAAGGTAAACATAGTATTTACCGTTTACCTTAATGACATAACCACCCTTGATTTCATTGACAATGTCTGAATCCTTCAACTGATAATTCGAATCTTTCATGAGGAGCTCTTCACTGATGATGGCATCATAAGGAACCTTGCCATTATAGTAATGATAATGGTCTCCATGAGAAGTCACATAACCTTGATCCGTAATCTTGATAACAATTTGTTCAGCATTGATTCCCTCTCTCTTACTGACTTCATCTGGTGTTAAGTTCTCTGCCTTTTGACCAGCCTGATTACCATCTATATAAGCAACTCGATTAGACTCTTTCTTAGCCTGACCAGCTTGGTAACGACCAAGTTCATAGGAACAAACACTTAGGGCAAGAACTGCCACTGAACCTGCTAGATATTTTTTATTGATTTTCATTTTTTCCTCACTTTAATTCTTCTGCTAGAACACTTATATTTTCTTCAAGATTTTCTAAATAGGTCTTGTCATTTTGTGGGTCTGCCTCTAAAGGATTCAGAGTTTTAAGACCTACACCTGTTGATTTGACAAGAGTTTCAGCTACTTTTGAAGAAGCGTTACTTTCTGTAAAAATCGTTTTAACCTTATAGGTTTTAACAAATTCCTGAATTTCTGTTAGTTGTCTTGGACTTGGTTCTTGTTCCGGAGAGATACCTGCAATACCAAGTTGATTGAGTCCAAATCGCTTAGCTAAATAAGAAAAGGCTGTATGTTGTGTTACAAATGTTTTCTGAGTCGCTTTTTCAAATTTAGGCTGGAATTTCTTAGTCAATTCTTGAGCTTTTTTGATAAAGGCTTGCGCATTTTTTTGGTAAGTTTCTTTATGCTCACTATCCGCCTCCGAAAGCTTATCAGCGATAATCTGAGCTTCTTCGCCAGCTTTTTCAGGATCTAGCCAAGTGTGAGGGTCATAGAGCGTTTTTTCATCAACTCCATCCCCTGCTTCTACATCTTCTAGCCCTGGGACGCGGTCTAAAGTCATTCCCTCTGAAGCCTCTAAAACCTTCACTTTGGATTTTTTTAGATTGGGATCTAAACTTCCTGCCCAAGATTCGAGCGTATGTGAATGGTAAACAAAGACATCTGCATCATAGATGGCTGCGATATCATTTGCCGAAGGTTCAAAGGAGTGAATCCCACTACTTGACTGAATCATCCGAACATCATTCAAGTCACCAGATACTTCCTTAACCATAGCATAGATAGGATAAAAACTGGTCACAATTTTCATCCCCTTTCCTGTCTGACTTTCCTTTTGACTACAGGCTCCTAGCAATAAAAGAAAGACACTTAACAAGACTAAAAATAAATTTTGTTTCTTCATGAACAACTCCTTAACTGTTTAATTAACTAGTAAACATTCTACTCCTAAAAACTTAATCTGTCAAGATATTTTTAGAAAAAATTTGAAATTTCTTTCACATATAAAAATCTGCTGAGTTTCAACAACTCAACAGACTTTTACTTTATTCTTCTATGGTAGAATGCTTATAGCCATAAGTGAAGTAAATAATACTTCCTACTAACAAGGCAACTAGGAAAGCAATCCAAGTTTCCATATTATACTGTAACATAAAGGATAAACAAATGATGATTGATAAAATCGGTAACAGGGGTACCAAGGGTGTTTTAAATTCCCCAGCTTTTGGCATCCCTTTTTCTTTCCGTAAGCGAATCAGGCCGTAAGCCAGCATGATTAAGTAGGCCAAGGTACAAATGTTTAAGAAGGCTGCAATACTAGCTAGCGGGAAGATTCCTGCTGCTACTGCTGAAGCTAGACCTGTTAAAATAGTAGCATTCTTTGGTACCTTGCTAGTCTTCGTTAGTTCTTTAAAGGCGGCAGGCATTAAGCCATCGCGCGCTAAACTGTAAATCATACGCGATAGGGCATAGGTCATCGAGATACAAACTGTAATCAAGGTCAAGATAGCCACTAATGACACATAGTTGGCTGCCCAACTGATCCCAACGCTACGAAGGGCAAAGGCAACGGCATCATTGACATTTAAATGACTATAGTGAACCACACCAGTCAAAACAAGCGTCACCAAGGCATAGAGAATGGTTACGATAGAAAGCGATAAGACAATCCCTCTAGGAATATTTTTTTGAGGAGTCTTGACCTCATCTACAGCCATAGAGATGGATTCAAATCCCAAAAAACCGAAGAACATCAAGGAGGCACCAGCCATAATACCAGTACTAGCACCATAGATTTGTCCAAAACCATAAGGAGCAAAATTACTCCAATTATCAAGTTTGATATGCCAAATTCCTACTAAAACAAAGAGAGCTAAAGCCGAGAATTTCAAAATAACTAGAATAGAATTAAAGCGTAAGGCTGCTTTAGCATTGAGTAAAACAAGCGAGGTCACCAAGACCAAGACAAGAATAGGCAATAAATCAACAAATGTCCCTGCTTGAGGATTAAAGGTACCATTTAAAGGCTGAGGAAGGGCTATCCCGTATTGAGAGAGCAAGCCTTTAAAATAAGCTGCCCAACCCGAAGCTACGCCTGATATGGCTGTCATGAACTCCATCATGGTTAACCAACCAGCCAACCAGGCTGGGAATTCTCCTAAAATAGCATAGAGATAACTGTAGGCACCACCTGTAGCAGGTACTCGTGAAGCAAATTCTGCAAAAAAGAGGGCTGATAATCCCACACACAAGGCAGAAATGACGATTGAAATCACTAGGGCTGGACCAGCAAGTGTGGCAGCTGCAGTACCTGTAATTGTAAAGATGCCTGTCCCTACCATGGCTCCGATACCCAGCAAAATCAAATCCCATAACTTCAAATGCCTGTGCATCTCCGTTTTATCCAAACTTACATTCTTTGTTCTAAATATATTCATATTTCTTCTCCAAATAAAATGATGATTCTATTTTACCATAAATATAGGAGATTTGTGACTATTTATAAAATATTTTTCTAAAAAAAAAAATCTGACTACATCTTGTAATCAGATTTTTATCGATTCTAGTTCATTTCTTTAAATGCTGCTTCTGCATCCGCATTACTGATAGCACCAAATTGAATCTTTCCAATCTTTCCTTGACTATCAATTAGGTATTCTGTAGGAATGCTTCGAATTTGATAAGCTTGGAAGGTTGTTGCTTTAGTATCATAAAGAACTGGGATATCTTTATATCCTTGTTCTTGGAACCATTGTGGGAATTGATTAACAGTTTTTTCACCTTGAATTCCTGGTGCAATGACAGTAAGAATTTCAAAATCGCGATCTGGTTTTGCAGCTAATTCCATCAACTCAGGCATACTTTTCTTACATGGACCACACCAGGAAGCCCAAAACTTCAAGTAAACCTTTTTACCCTTAAAATCAGATAACTTGACTTCTTTACCATCCATGGATTGCAAGGTGAAGTCTGGAGCATCTTTCCCAACAGCAATTTGCTGTACAGGCGTTTCTTGTTTTGGCTGTTGTGGGGCTTGAGTTTTTTTAGTTTCTTCCTCACCACAGGCTATCAATACAACTAATGACAAGAGACTTAAGCCAACAAACATTACTTTTTTCATCATTTTCTCCTTTATTCAAAAATTCCAGCTAGAACATTTACTTGTCCTAATAGTAACAAAATTCCCATTAAAATAATGAGGAAACCACCAATTTTCTTCATTAGCATCATATGACGTTTGATTTTACTAAAATAAGGCATGACTAGACCTGAAGCTAGAGCCAAGACCAAGAAAGGAAGAGCCATCCCCAGAGTGTAAATAAGAGTATAGATAGCACCTTGCCAAGCTCCATTGCCTCCAGAAGCCGCAAGCGCTAAAACAGAACTTAAAACTGGACCAATACAAGGCGTCCAACCAAAGCTAAAGGTAATACCGAGTAAAAAGGCTGACCAATAACGATTGGCTTCTGATTTCTTAAAAGTAAAGCTTTTTTGAACCTCTAATTTCTTAAAATGAAAAATTTCCATCTGGTGAAGTCCCAAAATGATAATAATAGCTCCCATAACATATCGAAACCAATTGGCATAGAGAATATGACCAAAGTAACCAGCACCAAAGCCTAGAATAAAGAAAATGAGAGAAATACCTGCGATAAAGCAAAGTGTTCGAATCAAGCCTGACCAGAGAACCTTTCTCCCAAATAAAGAAAAGCTTTTTGCACTTTCCTGATCATCCAATAAAATTCCAGCATAGACTGGCAGAAGTGGAAAAATACAAGGAGAAAAAAAGGATAAAACACCTGCTAAAAAAACGGAAATTGAAAATACTATCGTTTCCAATAAAGAACCAACTTTCTTAAGATTTCTAATCCTATTTTACTATATTCAATTTAATTTGTATGCTTTCTGCTACGCAAAATCGTATCGGGAACTATTGGACTAATCTTTTCTTTTGCTAGTCAAGGTGGATCTTGTCCCCAAAATAGCCAAAAAGCAACGACAAGGGTTACTCGTCGCTGCTTTTGTGAACGGAAATGTCTTTTAGGTCTGACATTTCATAACTCATGTTTTACTTGAGTTTGGCAAGGATTGCTTTAAGTTCCTCTACTAGTTTAGCTTCTGTCTCTGCTGATCCATTTTCTTCTTTCACGAAATCAAGGGTTTCTTGGAGAAGTTTTTGGGCTTTGGCAAGGACTTTTTTATCCGCTTTTTCTGCATCTAGCTGTCCAAGAACTCTTGTCAATTCCGTGATTAATTGCTGGATTTCTGACTCTTTCTTACGGCGAACCAACCAGAAGGCAATCACGCCTAGAAGGGCGAGTAGACCGACTACAATCACTCCTGCTGGAACTGAGTTTGTTTCAGTCATCTTATCTGAATCCTTACTATCTTCCGTTCCTTGCTTAGTATCCTTCTTGTCCTGTGCAGGCTTGCTGTCGCTAGCATTTGCTTTCACATCTTTGAGAGAGTCCAAGGAAGCCTTCACAGACTCTACTGCAGTACGTAGACCTTGCTCTGTCAAGGCACTATCTTCCAGAGCTTTTTGAGCATCTAGGAGGACCGCCTTGGCTGCATCGATTTTCGGATTAGATACTGTTGCCAAAGCTTTCAAGCGTTGGTCTAACTCTTGAGTCAAGGCACGAAGTTCAGACTTGTCAACTTGCTCTTGAGCTGGAGCTTGTGTGCTCGTTGAGCTAACTGAAGGACTTGCTGCCGCTCTAGGTGCTTGAGTCGGAGCTGGAGCAGGACTTGCAGGTTGACCCGAAGCAGTTGGTTGAGACGGTTGTGGAGCTGGCTCAGATGGAGCTGTTGGAGTCTCAGTAGCTCCTTGGTCTGGCTGAGTAGGAGTAGAAGGTTGCGATGTTACGTTATACGAATCGGGAATTGGATAATATCGTTTTGATGGCAAGCTGACTGGTGTTGAAGAAGCACTAACTTCACTATTACCATGTTTAGCTGTCGCACTTACTTGAGTTCCTGCACTAGCCGCATTATGGGAAATTGTAACAACACCACTTACTCCATCAATGCTGACACCTGATTTTGTTGGTGTTAGGCTCCAGCTTGACCCTGATTTCGTAGCTACAACTTTGTCGCTTCCAATGCTAATTTCTACATGGTCTGCATTCGCACTTGGTGTTACCGTTACATTGGCATTCGCTTCGCTAGAGGCAACTGTTGGTTTTTCAGGTGTTGCTTCTTTAGCTACTGGTACTGTCGCTCTTCTTTCATCACTAAACCAGGAACCACGTTCTCGTGGATTACCATCGTTTACGTTATTATTTACTTCGATAACAGTGAGTGCTCTAAATTTATCTGTTCCTATCTTATTAACTCCAGACTTATAATCAGACTGGGTAATAGTAATTTGGCGTGCAGAACCATCCCCATCATTATTAGGAGATATATCTTTAGAGGCAAGTATATTATAACCTTCCGGATAAGCTAATCCATCCGTACTCCCTCCATAATTAGAAATATCCGAACCTCCGGTTACCAAATATACTTTCATCTTTGCGCCATTAGGTAATTTAGGAACATAAGGAATTGTCACATCAATATTAGGTTTTTCATTAGCTTTACCTGCTAAGCTCGGGACACTTGCATCTGTACTATCATTTGGTGTATTAATAGTCGGCTTCTGAAAAGGGAGATAGTATCCAAATTGTGTCGTCTGACTACCGCTTGAAGTAGTTACTGTTACATTCAATAAATACTGACCCCTACGCGGAGTAATTCCGTCGAAAGTCAAAGATGCTTCACTCCCATTGACAGAAGATTCGACCTTTAACCCCATGTTTTCATGACCAGTTACAGATATGCTAGTAATTTTCTCATGATTTGATTTAGCACTAATTTTCAAAATATTACCAAATACTCTATCTCCACCTGGTACTACTAGTATATTAGAAACTTCTATTTGTTTACGTACTGCATTCCATCTCCCAATTGTTAATCCTGCTATATTCCGTCTTTTTCTTACATGAACTCCTCTTTCCTCAGAATTTTCCTCACTATCATTTTTTGACATCATCACTTGATTACCATCTAGTAACTTGTGAGCTTTTTCGACAAGTTCTCCAGAAATCTTTCCGTCGTCTGAAAGTCCTAACTTTTCGTTGATAGTATCTGCTAAGTTTTTAAAAGCTGCTGCCGACTCAGGATTGGATTCTTTCAATCTTTTAGATGCATCTATCAATTTATCATATAACTGATCCCCATCTTCTTCTTGGGATTGATCTATCTTATCTTCTCTATTAGCTTCTTCTTTGATAATTGAGGATTTTTCTTCCAACTCTGGTTGAGCTTCTTTTTTATATTTCTCTACCTCGGACACTGGAGATAACTCACTCGATACAGGTTTAACTACACCATCAACTTTTCGTCACCTTTATTCTCTACTGTTGACTCAGCTTTTCCTTCACCATCTTTAGCTTGGCTGTCTTGCTCTTCTTTATCTGTCTCTTGAGTTTTTGGTTTATCCCCTTCTTGTTCTACGTTAAGATTTTGATTGCTTGTATCTGATGGCAGTAAGACAGATGGATTCCCAGTGTTGCCATTTCCATCCTGACTGACCACTTCTGTATTTACTTCCGCCGCCTGGACTTCTGTCGCTGGATTAGCTATAAAAAAGACAGACCCTAGCAAGACTGAGACTGCTCCAATTGAAAACTTGCATATAGAAAAGCGTTGGCGCTCATTCATTTTAAACTGTTTCATGGTTTTTTACCTTTCTTTCTACCCTGTCTTTGCTCCTCTAGCCATGGTCATGCAGGCATCAACTCGCAATAAAAACAGGAAAACATGACCTTTTTTCATCTTAAACAAATGACAAAAAGCCCAGTGTTTACTAATACTTCATTATATCAACTTAGTTCCCTTCCTTCAACCTCACTTTGTTTTAGAAAATCGATGATTATATATATATGCATGTTGCTTATTTTAAAGGATTTAGAGGCTCCTTATTTGAAAATTTAGTATATTTTTCGTTATTTTCAGAAATTTTAAATTTATATGACATTCAAAAGAAGCTGTTCGTCTTGCTATCTATCGCCAGCAAGAACTATCCTAGACTCAGCAAGTCATAACCACCCGT